>JALYLP010000268.1 GCA_030774195.1 Actinomycetota bacterium
CGCTGCTGTCGGCGGTGCCGATCGCCGACCCGGATCTGGCCGCTCAGCGCAAGCGGATCATCCTGGAGGGCGACGTGCCGAGCCCGATCGATCCACCTTCGGGCTGCCGGTTCCACCCGCGCTGCCCCAACGCCCAGTTCCCGAGGTGCAAGGAAGAGGAACCACTGCTGCGGGAGATGCATCCCGGCCAGATCGCCGCGTGCCACTTCCCGCTCGAGGATCGGTCGGTCATAGAGATCTCCGAGTAAACTCGGTCGCATGGCGAACGTGATCGCGCTCATCCTGAACATCATCTCGAGCTTGTTCCTCATCGCGTTCATCCTGCTGCACTCGGGCAAGGGCAGCGGCCTGTCGGACATGTTCGGCGGCGGCTCGAGCCTGTCCGGAGGCACCTCGCTCGAGCGCAGGCTGGACAAGGTGACCGTCGCGACCGCCGTCATCTTCGGTGCGTCCACCTTCTGGCTGTCGTGGAAGTGGAAGTAGCCGAGCGGTCACGCACCGATTGGTAGAATCCGCGGGCCCCGTCGGAGTGGCGGAATTTGGTAGACGCGCTAGGTTGAGGGCCTAGTGAGCTTCGCGGCTCGTGGGGGTTCAAATCCCCCCTCCGACACCCAACTACCTGGTGGTTTCAACCCTTCGGCCTCCACGACAGAGCCGCGTCCCAGAGAAGCTTGCGCCCTGATTGCGCCCGTATCACTCATCGGCGTCCGAAGATGGCGTTCCCGACCTGGAGGACGGCTTGGTCGAGCCGCTCAGGCCGCGCGTGCTGGTAGACGTTCGCGGTGATGGCTGGCGTGCTGTGGCCGAGGACGGCGGAAACGTAGACGGTGTCGATCCCGGCTTCGAGGGCAAGGGTCGCCCACGAGTGCCTGAGCCCGTGGAGCCCGATCGGTGGCAGCGCCGCGTCCGCGACGAGACGGCTGAAGCCAGCGGAGAGGGCGTCCGGTCTCAATGTCCGGCCGATCACGTCGCAGAACACCAAGCCGTTGTCCGTGTAGGTCTGGCGTTCCGCCATCTTGTCCCTCGCCTGGGCGGCACGGTGCCGACGCAGGGCTAGGACTGCGGCAGGGTCCAGGGCAATCGTTCGTCGGGAACGCGCGGACTTCGGCTCCTTCTCCACGACCAGTCGTCCGTACTGGACGAGGGCTCGCCTGACATGCAGCCGCGCCCGATCTTCGCGCTCGAGCTCAAGGTCGGCCCAGCGAAGCGCAAGCAGCTCCGAGCGGCGCAGGCCAGTCGTGGCCGCTACCACGTAGAGCGCGGCGAGACGATCGTCCGCCACGTGCCTCAGGAAGGTCGCGACTTGATCGGATGTCCACATGATCCGGTCCGTTTCGGCGCGGATCTTTGGCAGCTTCGCCGCCGCAGCCGGGTTCCAGTCCAGTCGGCGAGCATCTACGGCATCGCCCAACGCCTTGCGCACCGTCGTCGCAACGTTCCTTACCGACTTCGGCGACAGTGCCCGGCCGCCCGGCCCGCCGTGGCGCAGCAACTCCGTGTACATCTTCGTGAGCGTCGAGGCCGAGAGACGCTGCAGCCTCTCGCCGCCGATCCTTGGGATCACGTGATGTTCGAGCAACGTTCGGTACAGGGCCGCGGTGGTGGGCGCGCGGGATAGCTCGACGCCGTCGAGCCACTCACGCAGGTACTCAGCGACCGATAGGCGCTCCGGTCCCCGCCATCCACGCCGACCCTCCTCAAGAGCATGACGTAGCGCCTCCCGTGCCTCAGCCTTCGTCGCGTACCCGCCGAGACCTCGACGCCTACGGGAGCCAGTCTCCGGGTCCCGGGCGATCTCGAGCGTGGCGTACCAGCGGCCATTCGCCTGATGCCGAACGTGACCCTCCATCAGCGGTGTTCCCCCTTCGTCTTGTCGAGGAGCCGGTATACGGTCGCTCTCGAGTACCGCATCTGCTTGGCGACGACATCGGCCGGCGAACGTTCGCCGCGTTCGCGAGCAGCCTCGAAAAGCTCACGCGCACGTTTGGCATCCTCGGGCGCGGTGCGAGGTTTGCGGCGACGGGCCATCTGTATTACCCGGCGAGCGTCCTCCTCATCCGGGATCATCGCTGCCGAGTAATGCACGCCGCCGTCCGGTCGGACCTCGACCTTATAGACGACGTGAGCGACGCTCGCCTCGACGATGCTCCCGATCGGAACCTTCCGCATGCCCTGCGGGCCTAGCGCCGGCTCGCACTCGCGCCGTCGAAACTCCACTCGATCGCAGATCGGGCGACCGCCTTCGGTGATCACGGTGATCGAGACCAGCGGCCATTGCGGCGTGTCGACCTCGACCCTGAAGCGGCGGGGGAGTGCCAACCCCTCGCCGATTGGCGCGGGGAAGAACCCGGAGAGATGGTCGATGTGGTAGGTGATGCCCACGGCCCGCAGTATCGCACTGTCCGAGGCTGTGTCGCAAGTTCCGTGTCAGGCATTCTCTGTGCCAGTGAGATGACATAGTTTTTTAGCCATGAACACGAAACAGCGAACGATGGCAGACCTCCTCGCAGGTCCAGCCGTGCTTCCCGTCCCCGAAGCGGGTGCCTATCTGGGCCTTTCGAGGTCGGGGGCGTACGAGGCGGCCAGGACGGGTGTCCTCCCGATCATCCGCATCGGGAGGAAGCGGATGGTTGTGCCGGCCGCGAAGCTGGCCGCGTTGCTGGGATCGACCACGCCGTGATCCCCCCCAAGGAACGAGGGGCCCGATCTCCCGAGCCCCTCGAACAGGAAGCGGCCTCCAAGCCACGCCCTCTAGGCCATCTTAATCGGGCCGACGACACCCCGATTCAAGTTCCGCTGAATCTCGGACCCGGCCCTCGTCCAGATGGGGATGTCATTGCCTGCAACATCCTCCATGACGAACCGTTCGAGTTGTACAGATCCCCTCACGAGACCCAGATGCCGATCCTCGGCGAGAGAATCGCCTGGCTCGAGCGGCATCGGCATTGGTGGATTCGGGAAGTCGAGCGACTCAAGCGTGAGCGCCTGGGCTGCGACTGCATCGGGTGCATTCGGTGGTCGGCATGACCACCGAGACGAGGTGGTGTCGCGTCTGCGGACTCGACAAGATCGACATGACCGACGGCATCTGCTCGGACTGCCGCTATGACGCCGAGGTCACCGGGAACGACGCTTCGGCAACTGTCACCGATGGAGCGGACGATCTGATCGTCCCCTCGCCGAACAACCCGATGGCGGTCGCGCGGATGTTCGTCGCCGGGCACTTCGCCGATCCCGATGGCTCGTTGATGCTGCGACACCATCGGGGTGGGTTCTACACCTGGGACGGGACGTGCTGGCCGGAGGGTGAGGACCGCAAGGTCCGCGCGGACCTGTACCGCTGGCTCGAGCCGGCCGTGTACTGGAAGGACACCAAGGACGGGTCCGAGCTCGCGCCGTTCGAGCCGACCCGGAACAAGATCGCGAACCTCGTGGAAGCGTTGCAAGCCGTCGCCCACCTCGACGCTGCGATCACACCGCCTGCATGGCTGGAAGCTCACGACCTACCGGCGAGCGAGGTCGTCGCGATGGCGAATGGTGTTCTACACGTACCGAGCCGGACCCTGCTGCCGCATAGCCCCGCGTTGTTCGTCCACCACTCGTTGCCGTTCGAGTTCGCACCCAACGCGCCCGAGCCGGAGCGCTGGCACCGGTTCCTCGACGAGCTATGGGGCGATGACTTCGAGGCGATCGACACCCTCGGCGAGAAGATGGGCTACGTGTTGTCCGGCGACACGCGACAGCAGAAGTTGTTCATGCTCGTCGGGCCGAAGCGTTCGGGCAAGGGAACGATCGGTCGCGTCCTCACCGGACTCCTCGGTCCGCACAACGTGGCAGCGCCCACGCTGGCGGGACTCGCGACCAACTTCGGACTGTCCCCGATCATCGGCAAGCCGCTCGCCCTCGTCTCCGATGCGCGGTTGTCGAACCGGTCGGATTCGATGGTCGCGGTGGAACGGTTGTTGTCGGTCTCCGGCGAGGACTCGCTCACGATCGACCGTAAGTACCGGGAGCCGTGGACCGGTCGGCTCGGGGCGCGTTTCCTGATCCTCACGAACGAGCTCCCCAGGTTCACCGACTCATCGGGGGCGCTCGCGAGCCGGTTCGTCTTGCTGACGCTGGTCCGCAGCTTCTACGATCGGGAAGACCCGACGCTCACCGATACCTTGCTCTCCGAAGCGCCGGGCATCTTCAACTGGGCGCTCCGGGGCCTGGATCGACTTCGGGAACGTGGTCACTTCCAGATGCCGGCGAGCGCGCGCGAGGCGCTTCGGCAGCTCGAGGATCTGTCCTCGCCGACCGGCGCGTTCGTGCGGGACCGCTGCGAGGTCGGGCCAGCGCTCGAGGTCGACAAGGATGTCCTCTACGAGGACTGGAAGACCTGGTGCGAGCGAGAGGGAAAGGCGCGGGCCGGGAGCAAAGCGGTGTTCATCCGTGATCTCCGGGCTGCTGTTCCCGGAATGCATGCGGCGCGTCCGCGAGACGGCGGCGACCGTCACCACGTCATCCGGGGTCTCGAGTTGAGGAAACAATTGACCGGACCCCTGACCACCCCTGACCAAGAGGCCGGTGGTGGCTGGTGATCGAGGTCCGGTCAGGGGTCGTGTTCAGCCAAAAGTCCCAGGTCAGAGGTCGTGGTCAGGGATGGTCAGGGGTGTTTCGCAATGTACCTGTCGAAGCGAGGAGGGCAGGCATGACCGATGAGACCAACGTGCCGTGCCGCTGGTGCCAGCAGCTACACCGGGCGCGGATCGTCGCGCGGGACGAGGGTGGGTTCCCGGAAACCCTGGTGCTGCTCGAACCCTGTCCTCACGAGGAGCGCGCCAAGCTCGGCGAGGCAGCCGGACGCCTGCTCGCGATGGGCCTGGACTCAGGACATTGGGAGATCGTCGAGCAGGCAGCGGACGCGCTGAGCGTGAACGACCCGCCCGAGGAGCAGGCGTGACCAGGGGGGATCCAAAGCTTGGGGCTCGTCGCAGGACCGAGAGGACTCGCGTGCTCAGCGGCAGCGCCGCCCGGGCGCGGGACACCGGGGCGCGTCCATGAGCCGCGCCTGCTCGGTCTGCGAATCGCCGCAGGTCACGGCCGTCGACGCCGACCTTGCCGCCGGCGCCTCGATCCGGGCCGTGTCCCGCCAATACGGCCTGAGCCGGTCCACCGTGGCTCGCCATCGCGCCCATACCGCGCCGAGTGTCCCGCTACCGGCGAGCGGCGATCCGCTTGAGGAAGCCGCGCGTCTGTTCGAGCGTGCCGGGAGCGAGCGCGAGCGGCTGAGGGCGCTCGAGGCGATCCGTGCGGCCCTGGATCTCGAGCTCCGAGACTTCGCGAAGGCCCGCGTGGCCCTGAAGTCGCCGACCGATGACCAGCTCGCCCAACTTCAGGCCAACCTCGTCGCCGCGCGCGAGGCCTACGAGCGAGTGGCCGACGGCTCGTTCGACAACGCAGCCCGAGCGTTACAAGGCCTTCGCGCCGCGGTGGCCGCGCTGAGGGCCGCAACGGCACGGACCGCGGATGACCCCGTTCAGGTGCGCTTCGCGACCGCCGAGGGAGACGAGCTCGCCACGATGACCATGTCGGCTGAGGCCTTCCTCAATCACCACCAGGTCCCGCAGCGGTATCGAGACGGCAAGTTCAAGGTCATCGTGGGGATGGGCTTCGCCGGCCCCCCAACCGTGACCGTCTACCAAGGCGAGCAGGTCGTCTGGCAACGTCTTCCGCCTCAGCTACCCCGCGAACGTCGCCCGCACGTCGACCATGCGCTCCTCATGCAAGAGCCGGGGGGAAACGGTCACCACGATAAGGATCGGCGGCCGTGACCGATAATCTCCGGGCCGC
>JALYLP010000269.1 GCA_030774195.1 Actinomycetota bacterium
GTCGCCGAGGAGAAGATGTCGTCCTGCCAGCCGCATCCGCAGGGCGCGTTCCTCACGATCTTCGACAACATCCTCGAACGGCCGCTCGGACCGAACCTCCTGTGGATCTTCGCCCTCGAGATGAACCGGTACATGCAGCGCTATGGGTTGGAGAAGCGCGACATCGCCGCCGTCGCGGTCAAGAACAAGCGCAACGCCGCGGATCACCCGGCCGCACTCCTCGGACAAGCCGACATCTCGGTCGACGACGTGCTCGCGTCCGAGGTGCTTGCCTGGCCGGTGCAGCGGCTGGACGTCTCGCCGATCAGCGACGGAGCGGTCGCGATCATCATGGCCTCGGAGGACGCGGCCCGGCGGCTCACCGACGCTCCCGTCTGGGTCGACGGCGTCGGGTGGAACCTCGATTCCACCTACTGGACGAACCGAGACCTGTCCTACCCGGAATACGTCGAGAACGCCGCTCGGATGGCCTACGGGATGGCCGGTATCACCGAACCGCGCAAGCAGATCCACGTCGCCGAGCCCTATGACCCGTTCGACTACAAGGAGCTCCACCATCTCGAGGGCCTCCTGTTGTTCGACAAGGGGAAGGCGCCCGAGGCGGCGGCCGCCGGCGTGACCGCCCGCGACGGCGACCTTCCGTGTTGTCCGAGCGGAGGCCTGCTCGGTGTCGGCAACCCCATCGCCGCTGCCGGGCTGATGAAGATCGCCGAGCTCTTCTGGCAGCTCCGTGGCGAAGCTGGAGCACGGCAGGTCCCCGGGACGCCGGAGCGCGGCGTGGCGCAGGCGTGGGGCGATCTGATGCAGGTCGGCACCGTGGTCGTGATGGGTGCCGACGGACCCGGCCGGGGGTCGGTCCAAGGGACCCAGCCCACCACGATGCTCGGGCCGACGTCGCTCTCGGACGCGGGATTCCGCAGCGCTGCCGGCGCGGTCGACGCACCGTTGGACGTTCGCTACGCGTGGGACCCGGGCGATGCGATCGGGGCGTTCCTCGATGGGCTCCGCGACGGGAGGATCCTCGCTACCACCTGCGTCTCCTGCGGGCGCACCCTCGTCCCACCCCGGGCCTTCTGCGAGCGGTGCTTCCGACCGACCGACGCATGGATGGAACTGGCCGCTACCGGCACGGTCGAGACGTTCTCCATCTGCCACGTGACGTGGGACATGCGCCCGCTCGACGAACCGGAGCTGCCGGCGGTGATCAGGATCGACGGGTCGAGCGACGGCGGCTTCCTCCATAAGCTCGGCGAGGTATCACCGGACGACGTGCGGATCGGGATGGCGGTCGAGGCCGTTTGGCGGCCGATGGACGATCGCACCGGCTCGATCCTCGATATCGCCTATTTCCGGCCACGCGATCCGGCGCCGGTTCGCGAGCTTGTCGCCGCCGCTGCTGCGGAGATGACCCCGTGACCGTCCGCCGGATCGAGGGAGAGCTCCCGGTCGCGTTCCGCTACACCCCTGGCGTGGGCAATACGGCCTTCTTCGAAGCGCTCCGCGACCGCGGGACGTTCCTCGGCTCGCGGTGCGCCGACTGCGGGGTCACCTACGTGCCGACACGGATCTTCTGCGAACGCTGCCTCGCCGGGCTCGTGCCCGACACCGAGTGCGGCCCCGAGGGGACCGTCGAGTCCTGGACCGTCGCCCGGCAGGACGTCGACGGCAAGCCGCTTGACCCGCCCGTGGCGTTCGCGCTCGTCCGGCTCGACGGCGCCGATACGGTCTTGTTGCACCGGCTCCTGGGAACGGCCGACATCGGTGGACGCGTTCGGGCCGTCCTCCGGCCGGACCGCGCGGCCTCGATCCTCGACCTCGAGGGGTTCGAGCCGATATGAACTTCGACCTAACGGAGGAGCAGAAGCAGCTACGATCGCTCGCTCGCGAGTTCGCCGAGAAGGAGGTCGCGCCGGGCGCCGCCGAGCGGGATCAGCACGAGGTCTTCCCGATCGACATCGTGAAGAAGATGGGGGCCCTCGGGCTCTTCGGGCTCCCGATCCCACAGGAGTACGGGGGCCTCGGCGCCGACGCGGTGACCTGGGCGTTGGTGATGGAAGAGCTGGGGCGGGTCGATTCGAGCGTCGCCGTCACGCTGTCGGTCGCGT
>JALYLP010000270.1 GCA_030774195.1 Actinomycetota bacterium
CGCCCAACGCGTACGAGAGCGTGCCGCTCGTGATCTGGTTCGGGTCGAGGTACGGGGTGACGTACACGTCGGTGGCGAGCAGGTAATCGATGATGTCCTTCTGCTCGAGGTACTGATTGACGAAGACGACGTTGTCGGTCAGCCCGAGCTCCTCGACGAGGGCCGTCAGACGGTTTCGGTACTCCTCGCCCCGCTGTTTGAGCAGCTCGGGGTGCGTCTGGCCGGCGATCAGGTAGAGCGCCTCCGGGTGCCGAGCGACGACCGCCGGCATCGCCTCGACCACGTATTCGAGCCCCTTGCCGGGACCCACGAGACCGAAGGTCGAGACGATCTGGCGGTGATCGAGGCCGAGCTTCGCCTTCAGGCGCCGCCGCCCGATCGGCTCGATGTGGGGCATCCCGTGCGGGATCACGGTCGGGCGTTCCGCGATGCCGTAGACGTCGCGGAGGATGTCGACCGCGGTCTCGGCCATCACGGTCAGGCCGTGCGCGGAGTCGGCGATGGACCGGACCGCATCACGAACCGCCGGCGACGGTTCCGGCAGGACCGTGTGCAGGGTCACCAGCGCCGGCTTCTCGAGCTCGTCGAGGAACGGCGTCAGGTGGTCCTCGTAGGTGCCCTCGATCCAGTGGTCGCCGACCCAGCCGCCCCCCTTCCACAGGCCGTAGAGCCCGAACTCGTGCTGGACGCACACGACGTCGGCGTTCGAGCGGTTGATCGCCCGGGCGGCCGCCCGGTAGGGCATGGGGCTCCCCTGCCGGATCCGCCAGCGAACCTCGGACCCGTAGGCCCGCACGGAGTTGCGCTCGTCGATCGCCGCGATGCGGGCGCGCGTCGAAGGATCCGCCTGGCGGATCGCGTGGATCAGATCCGAGGTGAAGGTCGCGATCCCGCAGCGACGGGGTGGGTAGGTCGAGACGAACGCGATGCGCATGACCTTCAGGGTACCGTGGTCGTGGACCCGGCTACCTCGCCGTTTCGAGCGGCTCGAACCGCGCCGTGAAATGCCGCAGCTGCTGGGCCTGCTCGACGATCCGGTACCCGGGAAGATCCTCCGCGCGAGCGGCGACGTCCGTCACGACCTCGATCGCGTAGTCGATGTGGCTCTGCGTGTACGTGCGTCGCGGGATCGCGAGCCGGACGAGGTCCGTCGCGGCCGGTTCCTCGGTGTCGTCGGGCTTCATCCCGAACATCACCGTCCCGATCTCGCATCCCCTGATCCCTCCGGCTTCGTACAGCGCCACCGCGAGTGACTGCCCCGGGTAGTGCAACGGGGGCACATGCCGGAGAAGGGCGCGAGCGTCGAGGTAGACCGCGTGGCCTCCGGCCGGCCGAACGATCGGCACGCCGGCGGCCACCAACGCATCGGCCAGATACTCGATGGAGCGGGTGCGGTACCGGAGGTAGTGCTCGTCGACGCACTCGCGCAGCCCCTGCGCGATCGCCTCCAGATCGCGGCCGGCGAGCCCGCCGTAGGTCGGGAACCCCTCCGTCAGGATCAGCAGGTTGCGGCACTGCTCGGCCCATGCGTCGTCGCGCAGCGCGAGCCAGCCCCCGATGTTCGCCATCGGATCCTTCTTCGCCGACATCGTCATGCCGTCGGCGAGCGACGCCATCTCCCGAGCGATGTCCGGCACGGTCCGTCCGTCCTGCCCTGCCTCGCGCGTCTTGATGAACCACGCGTTCTCCGCGAACCGACACGCGTCGAGGAACAGCGGCACCCCGAACCGGTCGCAGAGGGACCGGACAGAGCGCAGGTTCTCCAGCGAGACCGGCTGCCCCCCGCCGGAGTTGTTCGTCACGGTGACGAACACGACCGGCACGTCGTCTGCCCGCTCTACGAGGAGCTTCTCGAGCGCCTCGAGATCCATGTTGCCCTTGAACGGATGGAGCGCCGCGGGATCGCGACCCTCAGGGATCACGAGGTCGACCGCTTGGGCTCCCGTGAACTCGACGTTCGCTCGCGTCGTGTCGAAATGCGTGTTGTTCGGAACGACCTTCCCGGGCCCGGCGATCGCGGAGAACAGGATCTTCTCGGCGGCGCGCCCCTGATGCGTCGGGATCACGTGCGGGAACGGGAAGAGCTCCTGCACGGCCTCGAGGAACACGAACCACGAGGGCGATCCCGCGTAGCTCTCGTCACCGTGCTGGATCGCCGCCCATTGATCACGGCTCATCGCGCCCGTTCCGGAATCGGTGAGCAGGTCGATCAAGACGTCGTCGGCATGGAGGTTGAACAGGTTGTAGCCGGCAGCGCGGATCTTCGCCCGGCGCTCGTCGTCGGTGAGGAACCGCAGCGGCTCCACGGAGTGGATCCGGAACGGCTCGATGATCGTGCGGTACCGCTCGGGCATGCCGCGATGATAGGTCGCCGGCTCAGACGAAGGTGCGCGGTTCCAGCTTCGGGCCGAACCTGGGAGCCGTGATCCCGCTCGCCTCCAGCAGGACCTGCACCCGGCCGCGTTGCCCGCGATACGGCTCGAGCAGCTCGATCATCCGGTCGTCGTCGCCGCGGACCTCGCCGGCGAGCGCCCACGCGACGATGTTCGGCAGGTGGAAGTCGCCTACCGAGACGGCGTCGGGATCGCCGAGCGCGAGCCGCGCGACCTCGGCCACCGTCCACGGACCGACGCCCGGCAGCCTGGTGAGCCACGCCCGCGCCTCCTCGAGCGGCTCGCCACCGAGCGCGGCGATCTTTCGGGGGTGGCGCGCGACCTCGCGGAGCGTGGCCGCGCGCATGCCGGTAACGCCGAGTCGCGTCAGCTCCCAGGACGGGAGCGAAGCCACCCGCTCGGCATCGGGGGGCAGGATGAGGCCGCGATCCCCCGGCGCCTCGTCCGCCGTCATCCGGACGATCCCGCGCCACGCCGCGCGAGCCTCGATCCCGGTGACCTTCTGCTCGAGGACCGCGGCGACGAGGACCGGGAACGGGTCGGCACGCGTAAGCAGGACGGTTCGGTGATCGCGCCACGCCTCGGCTAGGACGGGGTCTCGCGGGACGAACGGCGTCGGGTCGTCGAACGCGCCGACCATCCCCGGTGCGACCACCGTGACCGCGTGTTCGGCGCCCGCACCCCACGCCTCCGCGTCGATCGTGGTGATGGCGGACTGCTTGAGGCGGATCGTGGCTGGTCCGTCCGGCGTTCGCACCGCGCGCCATACCGTGCGGCCTTCCACACGTGCGGTCGGGTCCCCGGTGCCACGGATCAGCGGGAAGATGGTCCGCCGGAGATCGACGGGATGCTCCAGCTCGATCCGACCGACGGTCATGACGGCGCACAGCGTACGCTCGTTCGCGATGTCCACCGTCTACGACCTCTCGTTCGCCCAGCTCGCCGAGCGACTCGCGACCTGGGGTGAGCCCGGGTTCCGCGCCAAGCAGGTGTGGACCCAGCTGTGGAAGCGAGCGGCGACCTACGATCAGATGTCCGACGTGGCGTCGGCGCTCCGCGAGCGACTGGCGACCGAGCTGCCCCTCGGCATCGAGGTCCTCGACGAGCGGACCGCCGACCGCGGGGCGACCCGGAAGGCGCTGCTCCAGCTTGGTGGGACCCACGTGATCGAGGCCGTTCTGATGGGATACCGCGATCGTGTCACGGTCTGCGTGTCGTCGCAGGCCGGGTGTGCGATGGGCTGCACGTTCTGCGCGACAGGCCAGATGGGTCTTCGGAACAACCTGACCGCGGGCGAGATCGCCGCGCAGGTGGTGTGGGCGCGGCGGGAAGCGCAAAGGCTGCCGGCCACGACCCCGCAGCGCCTCGGGAACGTCGTCTTCATGGGGATGGGAGAACCCCTCGCGAACGAGCGACATGTCTTCGGGGCGCTCGCGAAGCTGACCGACCGGGACGGCTTCGCGATGGGCGCGCGCCATCTCACGATGTCGACCGTGGGGATCGCGCCGGGGATCCGCCGGCTCGCGTCCGCTCATCCGCAGGTCGGGCTCGCGGTGAGCTTCCACGCTGCGAGCGATGAGCTCCGCGACCAGCTGGTGCCGCCCAACCGGCGCTATCCGCTGGCGGTCCTCGAGGAAGCGATCGCCGCATGGCGTTCGGCGACGCGCCGGCGTCCCTCGATCGAATGGGCACTGATCGATCACGTCAACGACTCCGTCGACCAGGCCGAGCTCCTGGCACCGATCGCCCGGCGCCTCCACGCACACGTGAACCTGATCCCGCTCAACCCGACGCCGGGCTATCCGGTCGTCGGGTCCCCGCCGGCTCGGATCCGAACGTTCGTGACCGCCCTCGACCGGGCCGGCGTCAACGTCACCGTCCGCGATACCCGCGGACGGGACATCGACGCCGCCTGCGGTCAATTGGCGCTGTCAGCAGTGGGACGGGCTTCCGCTCCCGGGTAGGGACCGGGCGATCCGCGGACGCTAGACGTCGACCGGAACGGCGACCGGAAGCGGCTCGAGGTCTTCGACCGGAAGAGCGGCTGGGAGCACGTCGAGGTCCTCGACCGGCGTCGGCTCCTCCAGCTCGATGTCGAGCGATGTCTCCCGCACCGCCTCGCGGTCGGTCCCGGCTTCGAACGCATCGCCGAACGTCGCCTCGTCGGTCTCCGCATCGAGCGGCGTCCCCCGACGGATCCGACGGATGAAGTCGACCCCGACCCACACGCAGACCGCGATGGCGATCGGATGACCGAACGGGAGCCTGACCGTCTGAAGGTAGGTCGGCAATCGCGACGACTCGGTGACGAGTTGAGTGATCACGAAGAACGCGGAGAGGATGACCATGCCCCGTCGTGCGATCTTGGGCATCACCCACGCGAGGGGGAGCGCCCACACCAGGTACCACGTGAAGAGCACCGGCGACGGCAGGGTGATCGCGAGGAACGCCCAACCCCACGCCGCGGCCATCGCCTCGGGGGTCCGAGCCTGCACCGAGGTCCAGATCCGATGGCCGATCGCGGTCAGCGCCACGAGCGACACGACGAACAGACCGATGCGAGCGGCGGTCGCCGCCGGCTCCCGGAACGGATCGCCGCCGAGCAGTCCCCCCAGACCGGAGGCCGCCCGGACGATCAGCTGTCCCGGCGCCATCCACGAGTCATGCCCCGATACCTCCATCAACCCGAGCGTCGGGTTCGTCCATTGGAGGAAAGGGAGGGCCAGCGCGAGCCACACGCCGGCGATGACGGCGCCGTACATCGCGAGCACGCGACGGCGGCGCTCGGGTGGCGCGTTCGCGACGATGGCGACAACGAGCAACGCGAGCGGAACGACCGCGCTCGCCTTCACCGACATGCCGAGCGCAAGCGCGATGGCAGCCAGCAACTCGCGTCGCGCGAACAGCAGCGACACCGCACACGCAACGAAGAACGCGACGAGGATGTCGTTGTGACCGCCGCCGACGACGTGATACACGACGATCGGGTTGCACCCGATCATCGCGATCGCGAAAGCGGCGCGCTCCGGCCGTACCTTCTGAACGAGGCGGCCGACGACCGCGACCGTGCCGAGGCTCGCGAGCGCGGCGAGGAGCTGGAAGCTGGCGACCACCTCGCTCGGATCCTTGATGACCCTCGTCATCAACGCGGACATCCAGGTGAACAGCGGGCCGTACACCGACGGCGTCTCCCGCCATCCGGGCCAGGTCAGGTGCCACA
>JALYLP010000271.1 GCA_030774195.1 Actinomycetota bacterium
GAGTGGATCCGGACGCTCCGCGGCGAGACGAGCGTCGTGATCGAGGAGAAGCGGCCCGTGCCGCTCGAGCACCACTACCTGATCGGTCGGCGGCTCCATCCGATGCACGTCGAACAGGATGGGGTGCTCCTGCCCAACCCGTACGTGGTTTCGCTGGACCAGCAGGAGATGCGCGTGCGACCGGGAGGGCATCGGGGCCGGGCGCCCACCAGGGACCGTGGGCGGGAGGGTCATCACGGTGTCTACGCACCCCGGCGCGAGGAAGTCGTGGAAGTCCTCGAGCGGGAGTGCATGCTGCCGGCGATCTACTTCGTGTTCAGTCGCGCGGGATGCGACAAGAGCGTTCGGTGGATGCGCCAAGCCGGGGTCCGGCTGACCACCAACGAAGAAGCCGAACGGATCCGTGAGCGGGCTGAGACGCGAGCGTCGTGGATCGATGAGGCGGATCTCGCCGCGCTGGGGTTCTACGAGTTCCTCGACGGCCTCCAGGCGGGGGTGGCCGCGCATCACGCGGGGATGATCCCGGTCTTCAAGGAGACCGTCGAAGAGCTCTTCGAGGCCGGCCTCGTCAAGGTCGTGTTCGCGACGGAGACGCTCTCGCTCGGGATCAACATGCCCGCCAAGACCGTCGTGATCGAGGACCTCTGGAAGTTCCAGGGCGAGCGACACGAGCTCTTGACCCCGGGGGAGTACACGCAGCTGACGGGTCGGGCCGGGCGTCGCGGGATCGACCACCTCGGACACGCCGTGGTCGTCTACCAGCGTCAGGTCCCGTTCGAACGTGTAGCGGGCCTTGCCGCCACACGCACGTACGACCTCACGTCGTCGTTCCGTCCCTCGTACAACATGGCGGTCAACCTCGTCCGGAACTACACGCCCGACCAAGCCCACGAGCTCTTGAACGCCTCGTTCGGGCAGTTCCTGGCCGACCGTGGCGTCGTGGCGCTCGAACGCGCCCGCGAGCAGGATCGGACGATACTCGAGGGCTACCGGCAGAACCTCCGCTGTGACCTCGGCGACTTCGACGAGTACTGGGGCTTGGTCCAGTGGGCGCGCCGCCTCCGCGACGAGGATCGACGAGGTCGTGAGGCGGCGCGCGCGGGCGAGGTCCGCGCGGCCGTCGCATCCCTCAAGCCGGGGGAGGTGATCCACGTGCCCGACGCAGGCCGACGGGGGCTGGCGGTGGTCGTCGCGACCCGCGACGGCAAGCCGACGGTCCTCTCGGAAGATCGGTCGGCCTTCCGGGTCTCGGCGAAGGATTTCCAGGAGCCGCCGCCGGTGCTGACGAGGATCGTGCTGCCAAGGAGCGGATCATCTCGCAGCGCTCGGTTCCGTCGCGACGTCGCCTCGACCCTGGTCGCGCTGAACGTCAAGCCCCCGAAGACGAGGCGGGGGCATGCCGCCGACCCGAAGGTGGAGCGAGAGGCCGTTCGCCTGGAGTCAGCAGCCCGCGCCCACGCGTGTCACGGGTGTCCCGAGCGCGCGAAACACGAGCGGTGGGCCGAGCGTTGCACCAAGCTCGAGCAGCAGATGGCGGGGGTCGAGCGCAGGATCCGGGTCCGGACGGAAACGCTGGCTCGGCGTTTCGATCGCGTCCTGGCGGTGCTGACCGACCTCGGGTACATCCACGAGTGGTCCTTGACCCCGAAGGGACGGACCCTCACGAGGATCTACGGGGAGGGCGACCTGCTCGTGGGCGAGGCGCTGGCGACCGGGTTGCTGGACGGGCTCGAGCCGAGCGAGGTAGCCGCTCTCATCTCGACCTTCGTCTACGAAGCTCGCGAGCGCGATCCCCTACCCGGGAAGCTGCCCACGACGGAGTCCGCGCATCGTTACGAACGGCTCCAGCGACTCTGGCGCCAGATCCGAAGGACCGAGGATGAGCATCAGGTTCAGCTCTGCCGCGAGCTGGAGCCCGGGTTCACGACACCCGTGTACCGCTGGGCTGAGGGGGTGCCACTCGATGAGTTGCTCGAGGAGACCGAGATGGCTCCGGGCGATCTCGTCCGCAACTGCAAGCAGCTCCTCGATCTGCTCCGGCAGATCGAGGAGGTCGCCCAGCCGGAG
>JALYLP010000272.1 GCA_030774195.1 Actinomycetota bacterium
TTCGATGCCTCTCCTCTGACGCCCACGGAACTACTCGGGAACGGTTCCCGGCCGATTGGTCCCGCCTCGACACAACCAGAGAGCCGCCTGGATGGGGCAGAGGTCGCCCAGGCCCAGCAGGTCATGAGCACGTTTCGTGGCGCGCATAACAGGTGCATCACGTGCGGAGTCGACAACGCGCTGATCCTGCGGGGACCTCACGCGCACGGGGCGCCGATGCCGCACAGGCGCAGGTCCTCCTCCCGATCGACGAGCCCCACGAGATCGGATCGCTCGACGAACGACAGCCCACCACCCGCATCGAACGATGGGACCTGCTCCGCCCCGGCCGGCAGCGACGAGCGGTAGGTTACGCATCCGCCGTCGACATCGATGAGCCGGACCGTGGGGTCGTCACCGCTCGCCGGGCACGTCGGCGTCAGGGTCACCTCCACCGTGGCCGAGCTGCCGGCATTGCCGAGCCGCACGCCGAACGGCCCGCCGCCCGGCTCGCCGCCGGTAACGAGGAGGTCGATCGTCGCCCGCCCACGAACGACCGACGACACGGAAAGGCTCCAGCCCAGCGGGAGCGACCGGACGCACGGGATCCGCGTGGCCGACGGCACGGACTGGGCCATGAGGATCATCGTCCGGGTCGAGTCACACGCGGGGCTCTCGGTCTCGGGGCGGCCGGGGAAGAACAGCGACAGGCTGAAGCTGCCCGCCGCGACGACGACGAGCAGGGTCAGGACGATCAGCCCCAGGCGCCGGACGGACCACCGCTGGATCCTCATCGGGGGCCGCGCCGGGGCAAGCGCTCGGAACTGCTCGAGGAGGTCGCGCCCGTCCCGCTTCATGAGGGGCCGGAGCTGCGTGGGGCTGGCGACGCCGCGCGTGGCGGCGAACGCCTCGGCAAGCTCGTCGGGCGTGAAGTACTGGAGGGCCCGCTCGTACACGGTCTCCGCGTCCGAGCGGAGCGCGAGAACCAACATCATGTTTCCGAGGTCCACCGCCTGCCGCCAAGGTGAGGGTCGCACCTGCACGAAGAACACGTCGATCAATCGCAGGTGCCCGTCCTGCACCATCAGGTTGGCCGGTTTGATGTCGCGGTGCGAGAGGCCGACGTCCCACATACGGCGGATCATCCGGAGCCCCTCGTCGACGATGCGGTCGTCGATCTCGACGTCGCCGATCTCCTCGCCGCCGTCGAAGAACTCCATCGCGATCAGGTACTCGCGCTCGGGCGTGATCTCGACGACCCCGAGCGGCGCAGGCGTGGCGAACCCGTACTCGCCCAAGAGCCGCAGCGTGTAGTCCTCGTACTCGACGAACCGCCGGACCGTCTGGAACGGCGTCTCGTCCTCCAGGCGCCCGTACAGCATCGTCCGGCCGAGCTTGTACCAGCGATCGGCGCGCACGTGGTTCTTTGCGTACAGCTTGGCGAACACCGACCGCTCCACCCCGTGCTCGTCGGTGACTCGGAGCTTCAGCGGGGTCGATCCGCCGGAGCTCTCCAGCCCGACCAGCTTCATCTCCAGGATCGTGAGGCCGAGCTGATCCTGCATCGCCGACCGGATCGCCTCACCCCGGCGACCGCCGACGTCCAGGTGCGCCGACTTGCCTCGGCGCCCGTAGCTCACGGGGAACGCGTCGTTGGGGACGAACGCGCGGAACAGCGCCACCGGGATGGCGACCCCCAAGATCGCGGCGAACACGACGTCGGAGGGGTGGTCCACTCCGAGGTAGATCCGGATCAGGCCCACGGCGAAGACGACCGCGGCGGTCGCTAGCTTCGCGTACCAGCGGAGACGGCCGGGGACCACGAGCAGGTACATCGCGCCGACGAGGACCGCGACGAGCGCCGTGATCGGCAGCGACGGCGAGGAGAAACCCTCCCAGTGGGCGATCGCGGTGACGTCGAACGGGCGGGGCCGGGCAGCCAGCGAGTACAGGAGGGTGAAGACGATCTCGATCACGGCGAGGCTCACGAGGAAGACGACGAGGTGCCGCCACCTGCGGAAGAAGCCACCGAGCCCGACGGACAGGAGCCCCAGGATCGGGAGGGCCCACCGGGAGCCCATCGTGTTCAGGAAGCGGGCGATCGAGTCCAGCCATGCGGTCCGGGCCGCCGTCACGAAGCGGACGACCACCGCATCGACCCGGTCGAGGGGGCCGGTCGAGACGTGGAGCCAGACCGTCCCGGACAAGACGACGATCAACACGGCGGCCATCCAGAGCCAGCCGGTCACCCCGATCGTCTTCGGCAGCGGCGGGGCCGCCCCCGTGGGCCGTCTTCGCCGCCGCGCCTCCGGCACGACGACGAGGCGATCCGTCACCCTCGGCGCGTTCGACGCTCCGTCCACAGGAAATCCTCCTCACGGGCCCTTCATGCGATCGTCGCCGGGCATGACCCCCGCCGCGATCGCCTGGCCCTCACGATGCGTTCTCCGCCGGATGATTCAGGATATCCAGAGGTAGCCGGCCGCGCGCTACTCGATTTTGGGGGATGAAGACGGGGAATCCCCTTGGCCCATCGACGGTTCCGTTATGAGAGCACTACCCGGGAGGGCATCATGAGCGCGGCGGCAGGATTGGTTGTGCTGTTCGGACGAGTGCTGTTTTCAGTCTTCTTCGTGAGGTCCGGGATCGGACACGTGAAGAGATCACAGATGATGGGCGACTACGCCCGCTCCGCCGCCTTCCCGGCTCCTTACCTCGCTGGCTGGCCGGCCGGAGTCTGGCTCCTTGCGGCCTCCCTGTTGATCGCAGTGGGTATCTGGCCGGACTTGGGGTCCCTCATGATCTCCGTCTTCGTGGTCCCGGCCGGACTGTACTTCCATCGCTTTTGGACGATCGATGACCCCGCACAGCGGCAGACGCAAAGCGGGAACTTCTTTCGGAACGTCGCCCTCCTAGGCGCCTCGTTCGCGATGTTTGGATTCTTCGTGGCGATCGGTGACGGGCTACGATTCGCGATAACGAAGCCGCTGTTCACCTTCTAACGCGGCCCCGAGAGACGCTTTCGCACCGCGGCACCAGTTCCGCGTTGGCTGCGAGTCGCGCTCGACACGCGACCGTGTTGCCAACGGTGCTCATGTGACTCCCGTCAGTATCGCAATGGTGGGCGGCGAGCGTAGCCGTGGACCTGCACCTCGGCAACGGAAGCAGGCGTACGTTCGATCGCCGAAGGCCTGGCGCCGGCCGTCGTCGACTAGACGGGAACTCGTCCTGTGACCTGTGCGCCCTTCCCAGGCTGCGAGTGAACCTTGAGTGTCCCGCCGATCGCATCCAGTCGGTCGGCCATGCCCTGCAGGCCGGTCCCGTAGCCGGTCTGGGCAGGATCAAACCCGTCGCCGTCGTCGGAGA
>JALYLP010000273.1 GCA_030774195.1 Actinomycetota bacterium
CCGTCCGATAGAGGGTCTGGATCCCCGGCGGTGCAAGCGGGGACAGTTCTATCGACAAGAACCGTTCAGCGAGCACTTGCTTCGTGAGGGGAGAGCGGTTTCCCTGCGCGCGCGCGGAGGCGAAGGGAGCAACGCGTCGGTGACGAGGGGGGTTCGGCGGTGACGCCCGTGAGGGTTCGAACCGTCGATCACGTGACGGTGGCGGCACCGAGTGATCTCGAAGGCGCCGTTATCGGTTGGTATTCGGACGTTCTCGGGCTGGCGCGGCTGCCGAAGCCGGACGGCACCAGCTCTACGGGGGCCTGGTTCCGCGCCGGGGATGTCCAGCTGCACGTGACCATCGAGAGCGCGCCGTCGGAGCGCGCCGGGCATTTCGGTGTGGTGGTCGATGACTTCGACGACGCGGTCCGGCATCTGCGCGCCGCGGGGTCGGATATCGAGGAAGCTCGCACGATCCCCGACCGCCGCCGCTGCTGCACGCGGGACCCCGCGGGAAACACGATCGAGATCATGCATTACGACGAGGATGCCGATGCCCAGACGGACTGACCTCACCAAGATACTGGTGATCGGGTCGGGTCCGATCGTCATCGGACAAGCTTGCGAGTTCGACTACTCGGGCGTGCAAGCGTGCAAAGTGCTCCGCGCGGAAGGATACGAAGTCACTTTGGTCAACTCCAACCCGGCCACGATCATGACCGACCCCGAGTTCGCCGACGCCACCTATGTCGAGCCGATCACCGCCGAATTCGTGACCAAGATCATCGAGCGGGAGCGTCCCGACGCTTGTTTGCCGACGATGGGGGGTCAGACCGCGCTCAACGTCGCCATGGAGCTCGCCGGCGCGGGCGTCCTCGAGGATTTCGGGGTGGAGCTGATCGGTGCAGGAACCGAATCGATCCGCCGGGCCGAAGACCGTCGTCTGTTCAAGGAGACGATGACTGCCGCCGGGCTCGATCTTCCCCGGTCGAGATTCGCTTACTCGGTCGACGAGGCTCTTGCGGTGGCAGAGGAGCTCGGCTATCCGGTCGTGGTCCGGCCCTCGTATGTCCTCGGTGGAGGCGGGTCGGGCCTGGTCTCGGATGCAGCCGAACTCCGTGCGATCGCGAGCGAGGGTGTGCGCCTGTCGGCTATCGGCGAGGTCCTGGTCGAAGAGTCGATAGCGGGATGGAAGGAATTCGAGCTCGAGCTGATGCGTGACGCCAGCGACAACGTGGTGGTCGTCTGCTCTATCGAGAACGTCGATCCGATGGGGGTCCACACCGGCGACTCGATCACCGTAGCTCCGGCGATGACGCTGACGGACGTGGAATATCAGGCGATGCGCGACGACGGCGCCAGGGTGATGCGAGCCATCGGCGTCGAGACCGGCGGATCCAACGTCCAGTTCGCAGTCCATCCGGAGACCGGGCGCCGGGTCGTCATCGAGATGAACCCGCGGGTGTCCCGATCCAGCGCACTGGCCTCGAAAGCCACGGGATTCCCCATCGCGAAGATCGCGGCCAAGCTAGCGGTCGGGTACACGCTCGATGAGATCCCGAACGACATAACGAAGAAGACGCCCGCCTCTTTCGAACCCTCCATCGACTACGTCGTCGTGAAGATCCCGCGATGGACCTTCGAGAAGTTCAAGGACGCCGACGACCTGCTGGGAACCAAGATGAAGTCGGTGGGCGAGGTGATGGCCTTCGGTCGCACCTTCATCGAAGCTCTCCAGAAAGGCTTTCGCTCTCTCGACCGGGATCTGCACGGGCTCGCAGGCGACGCGCCGGCGGACCCCGGTGACCTCGCTCGCGCGGTGGCGCGCCCGACCGAGCAGCGACTCCGGTGTCTGGAAAGCGCGCTCTACCGGGGGATGCCGGTCGAGGAGGCGGTGGGTCTCAGCAGCCTCGATCCGTGGTTCGTCGAGCAGATCGCGCGCTTGGCACAGGTGCGACGGGAGCTGGAGACGATAGGCGAGTTAGAGGCTGCGAGCGAGGACGATCTGCGCATCGCCAAGCGCTGTGGCTTCTCGGACGTGCAGCTTGCCAGGGCTCTTCGCGCCAGCGAGACGGAGGTCCGCAACCGCCGTCTGCAGCTGGGGATCGTCCCGACCTTCAAAACCGTAGACACCTGCGCGGCAGAGTTCGAAGCGTCCACGCCCTACTACTACTCGACCTATGAGGATGAGGACGAAGTCGCCACCAGCGACAAGCCGAAGATATTGATATTGGGATCCGGGCCTAACCGGATCGGACAGGGCATCGAGTTCGATTACTGCTGCGTGCATGCTGCCTTCGCCCTGCGCGATGCGGGGTTCGAGACCATCATGGTCAATTGCAACCCCGAGACGGTTTCGACCGACTACGACACATCCGATCGCCTCTACTTCGAGCCGCTCGACTTTGAAGATGTCATGAACGTCATCGAACGAGAGCGACCTCGCGGCGTGATAGTTCAGCTCGGGGGACAGACTCCGTTGAAGCTTGCACACGCGCTCGAACGAGCGGGCGCGACGATCCTCGGCACATCACCCGACTCGATCGACTGTGCTGAGGACCGGGAGCGGTTCGGCGGTTTGCTTGCGGATCTCTCCTTGCCACATCCGTTCAATGGAGTCGCGCGTTCCGCCGCGGAAGCTCGCGCCGTTGCCGCTTCGATCGGCTATCCCGTCCTGGTACGACCCTCTTACGTGCTCGGCGGCCGGGCGATGGAGATCGTGTACGAAGAGTCATCTCTCGATCGCTACATGGATACCGCGGCGGCGGTGTCACCCGAATATCCCGTGTTGGTCGACAGGTTCCTCGAAGGCGCGATCGAGGTCGATTGCGACGCGGTCTTCGATGGCGAACGGCTGTACGTGGGCGGAGTCCTCGAGCACATCGAGGAAGCGGGCATCCATTCCGGAGACTCCGCATGCACCCTGCCTCCTTTCACGCTGGGCGATGACGAAGTCGCCGATGTGGTCGCGCATACCCGTGCCCTCGCGGAGGCGCTCCAGGTGCGGGGGTTGATCAACATCCAGTTCGCGGTCCGAGATGGCCGTGTCTTCGTGCTCGAGGCGAATCCTCGAGCCTCTCGCACTGTCCCGTTCACCTCCAAGGCGACCGGAGTGCCGGTCGCGAAGGTCGCGGCCCGCGTGATCGCCGGCGCAAGCCTGAGCGAGCTGGAAATGGAGGGGCTCCTTCCCGTCCGGCGGCTGGGTCATGACGGCCTCGAGCACGTTGCAGTGAAAGAAGCGGTCATGCCCTTCGAGCGGTTCCCCGGTGTGGACACCCTCCTCGGGCCCGAGATGCGGTCCACCGGCGAAGTGATGGGGATCGACGCCACGTTCGGAGCGGCCTTCGCCAAGGCGGAGATCGCGGCGGGTGTGCACCTTCCTCTCAAGGGGACCGTCTTCATCTCGGTATCGAATCCCGACAAGAGATCGGTGATCTTCCCGGCGAAGAGGCTCGAGGACCTCGGTTTCCACCTTGCCGCGACGACGGGAACCGGCAGGGTGCTGCAGCGTGCGGGCGTTGACGTCGAGATCGTTCCGAAGCTGTCCGGCCCCCAGGTCGACGGACAGAAGAACGTCGTCGAGAAGATCTCGTCGGGCGAGATAGAGATGGTCTTCAATACGCCGTTTGGAAGAGGTGCGCGTTCGGACGGATACTTCATCCGCACCGCTGCGGTTGCCGCAGGCGTGCCGTGCATCACGACGATGGCGGGCATGGCGGCCGCAGTTCAGGGGATCGAGGCCTCCGTCCTCGGGACGGTGGAGGTTCGCTCGCTCCAAGAGCACCTTGCAAGGGTGGTGGACGCATGAGCCTGCTGTCGACGGGCGAGGTGCTGTCGCACAAGAAGTACGGCGAGCACTACCACTCGCTCACGATAGTCACACCTGAGATCGGTGAGTCGGTCAAGCCCGGCCAGTTCGTGAACATCAAGTGCGGCGAGAACCGTGCAAGCATCCTGCGCCGGCCTTTCTCGGTGTGCCGGGTGCACAAGCGCGGAGGTTGGTCCTCCACGCTGGAAGTGGTCTTCGACATCCGTGGCCCGGGCTCGGCTCACCTGTCAACGCTGCGTGCGCA
>JALYLP010000274.1 GCA_030774195.1 Actinomycetota bacterium
CCTCGCCTCGTCGAGCGCCAGTCGGGTCTGCGCTCCCACGTCGGATGGCCCGGTCGAGAGCCATGCCAGATGGCGCGCCAGGACATCGTCCAGGACGAGCGCACCGTCGTTCGCGATAAGGGATCGCCACAGGTTCCGGGCCATCGCGGTAGCGTCCGTACCCGTGCCTGGCGGGTGTCCTCGCCACGCTCGTTCGAACGTGGGCACCGGCGAGGGCACGACATCCCGGCGCAGCGACCCGAAGGGAGCGCCCAGCGCGTCGCCGATCGCGGCACCCGCGATCGCGCCCGCCGCGCGTCGCCAGATGTCGCCGTCCACGCGCCGAGCATACGCATCTGCCCAGGTCACAGCGTTGGATCCTCTGGTAGCCTGAGCAGTCGCATGGATAAGAACGGCCCCAAACACAAGATGTGTCGGCGTGTCGGCGCGCCGCTCTGCGGGCGTCCCAATTGCCCGTCCAACAAGCGACCCTATCCGCCGGGACAGCACGGCCGCGGCCGCAAGCGCATCTCGGAGTACCAGACCCGATTGCTGGAGAAGCAGAAGCTCCGCCACATCTACGGCGTCAACGAGAAGCAGATGCGCCGTTATTACGAGCGTGCCAACCAGAGCAGGGCGGTGACCGGCGAAGAGATGATCCGCCAGCTGGAGACGCGCCTCGACACGGTGTGCCTGCGGCTCGGCCTCGCGCTCACCACCAGCCAGGCCCGGCAGCTGGTCTCACACGGCCACGTCGCCATCGATGGCCGTCGGAACGACGTCCCCAGCGCGCAGGTCAAGCCGGGACAGACGATCACGCTGTCACCGAAGGCGCGGAACTTCATCTACGTCCGCGAGGCCCTCGAGGTGACGCCGGAGCCGCCCGTTTACCTCTACCGGAACAAGGAAGAGGTCTCGGGAGTGCTTTCGCGGCACCCGGAGCGTGACGAGATCCCGCTTCCGGTGACCCTCGACGAGCGCCTCATCGTCGAGTTCTACTCCTAGGAGACCTTCACCTCGTCCGAGGTGGCGGAGCCCTGTTCCAGATATCGGAACCGAGTTCCACTATCTGGAACAACTGGAGGGGTCTGGAACAGCCCGGGAGGTCGATGCCTCAGGATGCTCACGCCTCCGGCGGCCTGAGCGCCGCCCGCACGAGCTCGACCACCTCGGTCTCGCGCCGTTTCAACGACGACCGCGCGTCGTCCGCACCCACGAACGAGGAGAGGACGCTCGCCTCGGTGAGCGACCCGATCACCGCGGTGTAGAGCGTGAACAGCAGGAGCGCCGGATCCTGCTTCCGGATCAGGCCGGCATCCATCCCCGTTTCGAGGAACTCCATCGCGCTCACGCGCAGCGGCTCGAGCGAGCCTCCGAACCGGAGGAACGCGGTCGGGCCCAACCGGCCGGCCTCGCGGATGAACATCGGGAACTCCGGCCACTCCTCGGCCAGCGAATAGACCGCGTGGATGACGTGCTCCGCTCGCTCGCCGGGCGTGGCAGGCCCTTCCAGGGCAGACGCGATCTCCTCCGCGACCCGCTTGCCCGCAGCGGCGAGGCACGCTTCCAGGAGGTCGTCCTTCGTCGGGAAGTAGTAGAGCAGGGTCTGCTTGCGAACCCCGACGGCCTGCGCGATCCGTTCCAACGACGCGCCGTTGTAGCCGTCGCGGCCGAACTGGCGGATCGATTCCTCGACGATCGTCGTCCGCCGGCGTTCCCCACCCGTCCTCGGCACGGCCCTACTCCCAGGCCTTGGCCCGGCCGCGACGCGCGACCGGCCGCGACCCCTCCCATGTTCTCCGCCACGCGGGTGCCACCGGGCCGGCCAGGGAGGGCGTCTCGCTGCGCTCCGCGCGCGAGATGGCGTCGAACCAGGTCGTACGATCCTCGTCGAACAGCTGCGCGACCGCCTGCTGCATCCGCAACGACAGGCTCTGGTGGGTCTCGCCTTCCTGCGGATAGATCGGGTCCCCATACCGGATCGTGACGACCGGCCGGCCGGCGCCGGGCCACCATCTGCCCTTCGGCATCGCCTGGTAGGCGCCCACGATCGCGACCGGCACGAGCCCGACCCCCAGCTCGAGCGCGAGTCGCGAGGCACCGTGCCGGAACCGCTGCATGTGGCCGTCCGGCGTCCGGGTCCCTTCGGGGAACACCACGATCGACCATCCGTCGCGGATCAGCTCCCTCGCCTTGTCGATCCCCTTCCCGCCCTTGGATCGGTCGATCGGGAACCCCGCGTAGACGAGCGCCGTGAAGGCCTGACGCCACCAGACGTCGAAGAAATAGTCGCGGGCGGCGCCGACGGCGGTCCTGCGCTGCCACCGATCCGGCAGCGTGCACAGGATCAGGGTCGCGTCGAGGTGGCTGGAGTGGTTCGAGAAGAACACGACGGGTCCGCGAACGTCCTCGAGGTGATCCAGCCCGTACACGCGGAGCGAGAGCTCGTTGCGGACGAGCGGGTGCATGATCCCCTGGAGGATGGCCTGCCGCGCAGTCACTCCCGCCTCGGTTCGCGCCCAGTCGGTCGGGAAGCCGACGTCCTCGCGTTCCTCGGTGTGCGGCTCGGCCGACCGCGGCACCATCGGGCGCCGTCCCCAGCGGAACCCCCGGGCCATCTCCTTCAGCTCATCGCGAGCGCTCATGCGGCCCTCTCAGCGAACATCCGCGATCATGATCGGCGGCGCGTGGAAGTACGTGATGGATGGCGAGGGGCCGACCGAGTCCTTCGCCATCTCCAGGGCATCTCGCAGCGAATCGGCTCGCCGGTACCCCAAGCGCGCCACGCTCTTGGGCTCGCCGCCGACGAAGATCACGTCGCCGCAGTGATCGCGGCCGTGGGCTCCCCAGTACCACATGTAGAACGGGTGCACGCCGTGATACGCGTTGGACGTCCGATACAGATGCACGTACCAGGGATCGGTCGCATACCGCTCCTCGTACCGATCCTCGATCTCCTTCGGGTCGGTCGTATCCGCCAGGACCTCCTCGAAGAAGTCGATGTAGCTCGGGTGATGGACCGTGTGGAACTCCCACGGGACCGGGTGGTACATGATCGCGACACCGCCCTCGCGGACAAGCGGCTTGTTCCGGTACATGTTGAACAGGTAGCCGAGCCCGAGGCAGTGCACCAGGATCGGGTTGAGG
>JALYLP010000275.1 GCA_030774195.1 Actinomycetota bacterium
CGCGCGCTGAGCTGGGGAGATGCCGGAGGCGCCTTGTTAGACTTCAACCAATCCTCGCGCCTGAGCGGCGCGACGCACGCGAGGTTGCCGTGATCACTGCCGATCCCGAGGTCATCATCCGCAGCTCCGAGCCGCCCAGGCTCAACTGGCGCTCGCGGTTGCGGGAGCTGCGGAAGTTCCGCGAGATCCTGCTGAACATCATCCGCAAGGAGCTGAAGGTCAAGTACACGTCGTCGATCCTCGGCGCCGTGTGGTCGATGGTCAATCCGCTCGTCTTCCTCGGTGTCTTCACGCTCGTGTTCACGGTCGTGCTCGACAATCACGTTCCGCACTTCCCCGTGTATCTCCTGTCGGGGCTGCTCGCGTGGAACCTCTACTCCACGTCGCTCAACAGTGCGGTTCGCTCGGTGATCGACAACGCCAACCTGGTCAAGAAGGTGTACTTCCCGCGAGAGGTGCTCCCGCTCTCCTCGATGGGCGCGGCGCTGGTGGACTTCGCGATCCAGGGAGCCGTGCTGATCGTCGTCATGATCGCGTTCCGATATCCGTTCCATGCGGCGAATCTCCTGTTGCTCCCGCTCGCGATCGTCGCACTCCTGCTGTTCACGTGCGCGATGTGCCTGCTGGTCGCCTCGATCAACGTGCACTACCGCGATACGCAGCACCTGCTCGCGCTGTTGCTGCTCGTCTGGTTCTGGATGACGCCGGTCGTCTATCCGAGCGCGCTGGTGCAGACGCAGGGATCGCTCCACAGCCTGTTCGGGGTCAACATTTTCCATCTGTATCTCGCGAACCCGCTCGCGGACATCATGTCAGGCTTCCAGCGTGCGCTCTACGGCGTGATCACGCCGCTCGTGGACGGCAAGCCGACCCAGATCCTCATCTCCGAGAGCGTGCTGTGGATCGCGGCGCTCCTCGTCGCCGTGTGCATCTTCTCGCTCGGGTTCCTGTACCTGACCTGGCGCCTATTCTTCCGACTCGCCGGCGACTTCGCGGAGGAGCTCTGAGGTGAGCGCGCCCTCCGTGGAGATCGAGAGCGTCAGCAAGAAGTTCCGCCTGTACCGGGAGAAGCCGTCGTCGCTCAAGGCGCGGCTGATCAGCGCACACGCGCGCGCCGACGACTTCTGGGCGCTCCGCGACGTGAGCTTCGACATCGAGCCGGGGCAGTCGGTCGGACTGATCGGGCCCAACGGCTCGGGCAAGACCACCCTGCTGAAGATGATCGCCGGGATCCTGCGTCCGACGTCCGGGCGCGTCCTCACGCGGGGCAGGATCGCCGCCCTCCTGGAGCTCGGCGCCGGCTTCCACCCCGAGCTCACCGGCCGGGAGAACGTCTACCTGAACGCGGCGTTCCTCGGCCTCTCGCGCAAGGAGACCGACAAGGTCTACGACGACATCGTTGCCTTCGCGGAGCTCCCCGATTTCATGGAAAACCAGGTGAAGTTCTACTCCTCCGGGATGCTCGTCCGCCTCGGCTTCGCCGTAGCCGTCCACGTCGACCCGGCGATCCTTCTGGTGGATGAGGTCCTCGCGGTCGGGGACGAGGCGTTCCAGCACAAGTGCCTGGACCGGGTGCGGCGTTTTCAGCGCGACGGTCGGACGATCATCTTCGTGACGCACGCCGTCGACCTCGTCCGCCAGATCTGCGACCGGGCCGTGATGCTCGATCACGGCTCCATCCACTCTCAGGGAGCGCCGGATCAGGTCGTCCGCGACTTCCGCCTCGTGATGCTCCAGCACGACCTGGACTACGCCACCGACGAGGGAACGAAGGAGATCGAGATCGTCTCCGCCGAGCTCGTCGGGAAGGACGGCATCTCAGGAGTCGTGATTCGTCCCGGGGAGGGGCTCACCATCCAGGTCGACCTCCGGTCCGCCGCGCCGGTGTCGGACGCCGTTTTGTCGTTCGCGCTCCACGACCAGGACAACAAGTTCGCGTTCGGGTCGAACACCGACGACCACGGCATCCAGCTCACCGGGTTCGAGGGGAAGCGGCGCGTGCGGTTCCGCCTCAGCTCGCTTCCGTTCGTGAGCGGGAAGTACTGGGT
>JALYLP010000276.1 GCA_030774195.1 Actinomycetota bacterium
TCGTTGTCGGTCCCCGCGTTGAACGGACGCAGGACGAACACGATCGGAGCGCCGGTGTAGCGAGCCTCGCCCTGCTTCATCAGCGCGTAGAACCCGCGCGAGATCTTGTTGTACGTCGGGTCGGTGAGCTGCGTCGGCTGGTCGCTCAGGAACTGCTGGGCATCTCCGAAGTAACCGAAGGAGCGCGCCTCCGCGGTACCCGGGAGGCCGGTGCGCCCGATGTTCATGTAGGTCTTCGCCCACCCGTACGCCACCGGCTGATCCTTGTAGTTGTTCAGGAAGACGATCGGGTGGTCGGCCGACTCATGCTCCACGACCGTCCGCGCCGCGACGAGGGCGACCCGGGTGTCCTGGTTGATCCACTGGTTGTCCTGGCTGCTCCACTGCGAGGTGTTGAAGCCGGTGTAGAAGACGTAGCCGATGGCGGCGAACACCGCCACGACGCCGATCCAGCCGATCATCCGCCGGGAGCCCTGCATACGGAGGAACCAGCGTGCGACGATCCACGCGCCGAGACCGGTCAGGGCCATGACCGCAGCCGTCGCGTTCATGAATCGGTAGTAGGGGTATGCCTTCCCGGCGAGCCATCCGAAGATCCCGAGCAGCGGGAGCAGCCAGAGGATGGAGAGCTGTCCGTACGCGTCGACGGGCTTCCGGTCCTTCCTCGAGCGCCAGATGATCCATCCGATCGCGAGCAGGATCAGCGGGAACGTGACGATCGGAACGAGCGAGGTCACCCATCCGCCGAGGCGGTTCAGGAAGAACGCCTCCGTGTACGGCGGGGGGAGCGCGGCGTCGGCGAGGGACCCCGTCGGTCCCCAGATGCCGACGAGCCAGAGCGACAGCCCGAAGATGATCCCCAGACCCGCCGCGGTCAGTGCCGGGGCGTCGCGATCCATCACCTTGCCGATGTTGAAGCGGCTCGTGACGAGGTGCAGGAAGAATCCGGCGAGCAGGACCAGGCCGAAGATCGTGCACGTCGTCGGGTGGGTGAACGCGGCGACGAACCCGAACAGGAACACGGCCGAGCGAGCTCCCCACGATGTTCGCGCCTGGCCGTAGAAGGCCAGAAGTAAGGCGAGGATGTACAGGACGGTGATGTTGTCGAGGTAGCCGACGTACGGCGTCGTCAGGAAGAACGCCGCCGACGCGAACAGCGTCAGCAGATACAGCAGCGGATCCGGATACGCGCGGTAGGCGAACGCCGCTAACGCGAGCCCCGTCAGCAGCGGGATGCCGATCATCATGAACGCGCTGAAGCTGTAGCGGTGGATCCCAGCGACGCTCTGGAGGATCGCTCCCGCGAGCGGCACCGACACGCGGTACCCGCCGGAGAACATCGAGAACGGTCCCCACTCCGTCACGATCGAGCCGGGGTCGCCCTCGACGATGATGCCGGAGCGCCACGTGTACCAGGCCGGGTCGCGCGTCTGCGCGGAGCGGCTGGGGTCCTGGAGGAAGCTGAAGCCGAAGATCGTGAGGACGATCAGACAGGCGAGGATGAGGACGAGCGGATGGCCGAACCAACGGGGAGTTCCTTCGGGTTCGGCCGGGGCTTGTGTTGGAGCCGTCTTGGTCAGCGCCATGTCCTCTGCTTCTCCTCCTCGAGCTCAGCCCGTGCCCGCGCGGGCGAGGCACGGAAGACGAGACAGGATAGACGACGGGAAGGCGCTTGAGAAAACGGAGGTCGCGGCTTCGGCGCTCGGTACCTTGACGCCGCGCTTCGCCGTCTGCTGCTCCGTGAGCCCGGCGACGAAGCGGGCGACCTCGTCGACGGTATGCCCGTTCTGCGCCAGCTCCGCAGTGTCGAGCCAGATCTGGGTCGGGCGGATCCGCTGCACCACCGGAACTCCGTCGGCGTCGTCGAACGCTCCCGTGATCGCGGAGCCCAGACGATTGACGTCGATCTGGAACGCTCCGCTCACCGCCGGGTCGAACTGGTGGCCGTGGTCGGCCGTCAGGATCATCGCCCACTTCCGGGCTCCGACCTGGCGGTTCAGGAAGGCCACGAGCGTGTGGAGGGCCGCGTCCTGCGCCTGCACCGAGTCGCGCATCTCGGTGCTGTTGAGGCTGAAGATGTGGCCGATCGTGTCGATCACCTTGTAGTTCAGGAACAGCAGGTCCGGCGTGCGATCGGCGCCGAACCCCTCGCGGGTGATCACCTGCTCGATCAGCCTCGTCTCGTACGGGATGCGTGCCGGCGTGTCGAACCCTCCCGCGAGCGCATCGATCGAGTCGGAGCCCCACTTGCCATCGATCGCTCCGTCGGCCTGGTCGAGGGCGCGCACGTCGGAGGCGAATCCCGGCACGTCGTTCACGTACGGCGGAAGCGTGTAGTACGGCGCCATCGCCGGCGTGAGGTTCCACGTGTTCCCCTCCGCCCCGCCGGTCGTCGCGATCGGATTCTCCCGCGTGACTGCGATGTCCTTGTCGCCACCGCCCCACATCGAGCCGTGTCCCATCATGCTGAGGTGGGCGGAGAGCGTCGCGACCTCCCCCACGATCGGTTTGTTCCCCATCGCGCGGTCGTAGAGGTCGGCGAGCGTCGGCTCCATCAGCATGGCGGGGCCAAGGTCGTTCGACTTCATGATGTTCCCGGCGCGGATGTACTCGTCGAGCATCCCGTTGGAGTTCGGATACGCGCCGGTCCCGATCGTGGCATGGATCGGCGGCGTGTTGGAGGGAGACGATCCGACGGTCGCGTTGTCGTACCAGACGCCGTGTGGGATCAGCGAGTGCAGGTACGGCCACTCCTTCTTCCACGTGTCGAGCACGTCGCGGCCTCCCGCGTCCCAGACGAGCGTCACGAGAAGCTGCGGCGGCTGCGGGCGCGCCCCGGCGGGAGCGAGCGCGCCGGGCATCGGCTTCCCGTCGGGCGGCCGGAATCCGTTGAAGTTCAGGAGGGACGCCTCCGTCGGTGCGATGTCGGCCGACGTCACAGCAGGGGACACCCTGCCCTTGCCGCGCACGAACCCTGGGCCGTACCAGAAGACGGGGACGCGCTGGAGATAGTTCCACGGGCCCGCGTGGCTGTACCCGCCGGCGACGTAGTTCGGCTGCTTCGGAACGATCTGAAGCTCTCCGCTCCGGTCCGTCCGTGTGCCTCGCGCGATCCGCAGAAGC
>JALYLP010000277.1 GCA_030774195.1 Actinomycetota bacterium
CGGGCGAGAAGCAATTCTGGATCGCGGATTCGAGTCCGCCCGTTCCGCTGGAGGTCAGGACTAGGATCCGAGCATGCTCGGCGCGGTACAGCGTCCGGAGCCGAGCCGTCACGTCCCGCATCAGCGCCCCGAAGCCCGGACCCCGGTGATACACGAGCGGGCTGCCTTGCGCGAGCAGGACTTCCGGTGGGATCGGGGTGGGTCCCGGCGCGAGGATGATCTCGGGCCTGTCCACGGGTATCAGCTCCTCGATCGGGTCGGGCGTCGCGACTCCGCCAGCCTAACAGTCGGGTCCTGGCGCAGAAGCAACCACGCGCCGGATCACCTCCGTATAGTCCGGCGAGAGCTTACCGATGGCGATGCTCCGCTTCCTGTTCCGACGCTTGGTCGCTCAGCGCCTGCTCGCACTTGGCGTGGTGCTGACGCTCGCCTTCAGCGTGGGCGTGATGGCGTCCGGTCCCATCTACACGGACGCGGCCCGCGACTTCATCCTGGCGTCGTCGATCGCGACCGCCGGCACGCCGATCAAGAACGTCCGGGTCGATGTCTACGGGGACCCGTCCTTCGACTGGACGGCTGCTGACCGACAGGTCCACGCGGCCTCCTCGGTGCTTCCGGTCGACACGATCGTCCAGCAAGGAGAGACGACGGTTCGTCTCGGGCCCTCCCAGGTCTCCGTCCCGATGCTCTTCCGCGATGGAGAGAACGACCATCTCGCCTTCCGCTCGGGATCGGGTCCCGCTGCCGGGCAGGTCGCGATCCCGTACGGGCTCGCGCAGTCGTTCGGGATCAGGCCGGGGGATCGCGTGGACGTCCTGGGTCCCACGAACCACCATCGGACGCTCGAGGTATCCGGGATCTTCGATCCGCCCGAGCGTCTGGACGCGTTCTGGTTCGGTGAAGGATCGCCCTTCCCGCTCGGTGACTCGGAGGATCCGGTCCCGGTCATCGTGGACCGAGGAACCGCGCGGACCCTGTCGACGGAGCTCGACCTCTCGTCCCACTACGCGTGGGACGTCTATCTGTCCCTCACGGGCATCAGCTACGTCGACGCCGTGAACCTTCCAGACGCGTACGTGGCGTTCACGGCCGACATCAACGACCGGATGGCCGCCGCGCAACAGCCTCCGCACATCTCCAGCGGGATCCAGATCTTGGTCGCCGGCGTCCAGCGATCCGTCTCCGACCTGCGCGTGCCGATCCTGCTCGTGCTCCTGCAGATCCTCGTGGTCACCCTCGTGGTGCTCGCGGGGGTCGGGGTATTGCTCGTCTCGCGGCAGTCGTTCGAGCTCGCCGTCCTGCATTCCCGTGGGTTCACGGCGAGGACGTTGCTCCTGGCGCAAGCGCTCCAGGCGGTGCTGGCCGCGGTGCTCGCCCTGCCTATCGGCATCGCGATCGGGGCGCTCCTCGCGCGTTTCGCCGGGCTCACGAACGGCCCGCGGCCCGGGGACGTCGGGTTCCCCACCAGCCTCTCGCTCAGCTCGGTCGCGTTCGGCGCGGCCGCGGCCGCGGCGGGCGCGATCGTGCTGTGGCTGCCGTCGATCCCTGCGGTCCGTCGAACGATCATCGACGAGCGACGGCAGACATCCCGCGAGGCGCGCCCCGCGCTGGCGCGTGCCCCGGTCGAGCTCATCGTCTTGCCGGTGGGACTCTTCGCGCTCGCGCAGCTCCGCAACGGGGAGGCGATCGCCCCGGCCGCCGCCGGCCAAGGATCGATCGACCCCCTGCTGCTGTTCGGGCCGACGCTCGTGATCCTCGGCGCGTCCTTCCTGGTCATCCGTGTGCTGTTATGGGGCCTTGGTTCGCTCGACGGGAGGATCGGCCGGTCCCGACGGCTGTCGACGTACCTGGCGGGCCGCCGGCTCGGACGAGCTCCAGGGGTGGCCTTCGCGTCGGCGGTCCTCGTGGTGCTCGCCACCGGGTTGCTGTTCATCTCGACGACCTACCGAGCGACCACGTTGCAGAACCACGAGGACGCGGCGCACGCGTTCGCCGGCGCCGATTGGGTGGCGACCGTCGGCACTCCGACCGACGGGTCGACCAGGTTCGACCGGCCGTTGCCGCCCGGTATGGCCGACGTCGCCCGGTTCCGCCCCGATGGGTTCGGAGGGGCGTACTCGAACCCTCCGGAAGGCCTCGCTGTCGATCCCGCGACCTTCCGCGAAGCTGCATGGTGGCGGGCCGACTTCGCGACAGATCCCTTCGACGAGTTGCTCGATCGTCTGGCGGCGCCGGCCGAAGGGATGACGCTTCCTCCCGGCTCGCGCACGCTCGAGTTGACGATCGACACCCCACACGACGCGGCTGGTCTCGTGCTGCGCGCGGCCGTCGAACGGGCGGATGGATCCATCACCACGGCCGAGCCGCTCACCTTGGCCGAGGGATCGCACCCGTATCCGGTCGACGTCTCGGGGGGAACCACCCTGCTCTCGCTCACGTTCGAAGCTGCGTCAACGACGACCCATGCGCGGCGTGAGCTCCTCCCGCTGACGGCTGTCGCGTTGGACGGCACGCCATCGTCGCTCGACGGCTGGGCTCCGATCCGATCGCTCGGGGCCGGCGGCCGGATCACGCCGGCCTCCCGCGGATGGACGTTCGAGGCGTCGTTCGGGATCGGTTCGAGGCTCGTCGGGATCGAGCCGAAGCCGGCAGCCATCCCCGCGATCGTGTCCTCGGACGTTGCCGAGCGAGAGCCCACGACGATGGAGCTCCGGATCGGCGACCGGATCATCCCGATCGAGCGGGTAGGGACGGCGACATCGTTCCCCGGGATCGAGCCCACCACGCCGTTCATCGTTGTCTCGGGGCCGGCCTTGTTCGAGCTCCAGGGCGCGGTGCCGGGCCAAGGCGGCCGCGTGACCGAGGTGTGGGCGCACGGCGACACCGACCCGACCCCGGCGATCCAACAGGCGGGGGTCCCGGTCGTCGACCTCCTTTCCGCGCGTGCGATCGAAGGCCGTCTGGCGGAGGCACCGGAGAGCCTGGCGGTGGGACTCGACGCGGCGGCCGCGATCGCGGGGCTCGG
>JALYLP010000278.1 GCA_030774195.1 Actinomycetota bacterium
TACCTCACGATCGATCTGGCCGTCCGCATGCTGCCGTGGGCGCTCGGTCAAGCGGGACACGATCTCTCCGGCCAGAGCGTCCAGATCGATGTCGAAGGTCCCGGCGAAGGGTCGTGGCATCAGGGTCTCGGGATCGGCGAGGTCCCCGATCCCGATCGAAAGCCGGACGCGATGATCGTGGGGCGCGCGCCCCAATTCGCCCTCGTCACGGGCAAGCGTCTGGACCCTGACGAGGTCCTCGCTTCCGGCAACGTCGTGCTCGGCGGCGACGCTGACACCGCGGAGCTGATCATCCGGACCATCCGCGCCTACCCGTAGCTCAGGGTCGTTCAATCGTCAGTCGACGCACGCGTCTCGGAACAGCACCGAAGCGATACTTGTAGGCGTAGTCCCCCTTCAACAGATCGAAGACCGTGCACCCCTCCTCGATCGCGAGGCGGATGCCTTCGGCCACGAGGACCATCCCCGGCGCGAGCGAGCCCCAGGCACGGTCGAACGCCGAGTTGTAGAGGTACGACGTCCCGTCGCATACGAATCCGATCGTGCCCGCAGCCAGCTCGCCCCCGACCTCGATGAAGGTCAATCGGAAGACATGTTCGGGCAGGAACGCCGCGGCCAGCCGGCGGAAGAAGATCTCCATCCCCGGCACCATGAACACACCCTTGGGACCTGCGCTCATGCGATGGAGCTCGACGAATCGATCGAGCAGCGGCTCGAGGGAATCCCGGTCCGCCACGATGATCCGGAACGGACCGGCCTCGGCCTCGAGCTTCTTGGCCTTCCGCCGGATCTCGTGACGGAGCTTGGCGGGAAGCGCCCCGATGTACCCCTCCCACGTCGGCGGAAGCGCGATGTACGGAGCGATCCCGTTCTGGTCGTCGTCCTCCCGCACGACGAGCCCCTCGTCGTTGGCGGCCTCGCGGAGGAGGCCGAGCCACGCTCGGTCCTCCACGAGGCCGCGCAGGTCGGCGGAGCGCCAATCGTCACGTCGAACGAGCGCCGCCCACAGTTCCTTCGCCACCTGCTCCTGCGTCGAAGGCTCGCCGACGGGCCCCATGTAGTCGGTCACTTCCGTTCCGCCCAAGAATCGAAGCGTGTCGTCCAACCGTTCGAAGGCGACGGCGGCGAACTGGCGACCGTCCTCCTCCTCCGCGAATGCCAGCAAGAGATGGTCGGGCGTCTCGCCGAACTCTTCCCAGTAGAGCTTCAGGAAGGCGGGTCGATGGAAGATCGTCCCGGCCGGATCGACGCGTGCCAGATCGGTCCAGTCACGTCGTTGGAAGTCACGGCCGTCCTCGCTGAAAACCACGCGCATCGGTTCATCGTACGGGCGGGTTCGGGGGACCGGGCCCACGCATCCAGCGGCGGCGAACCGCGAACGTCCCTCAGCCCACGGTGTGCGGGTGTGCGCCGGTCGCCTCGCCCGCGTCTTGGAGCGCCTCCTGCAACACGTCCCAGGCGAGCACCGCGCACTTGATGCGGATCGGGTACTTCACGACGCCCTTCAGCGCGACGAGGTCGCCGAAGCGGTCGTCGTCGGGTTCGACCTCCCCGGCCATCATGCCGCGGAACCGCCCCGCCAGCTCGAGCGTCTCGTCCACGGTTTTGCCGCCGGCGGCTTCGGTCATCATGGAGGCGGAGCTCTGCGAGATGGAACAACCCGCTCCCTGGAAGGTCAACTCGGCCACCGTCCCGTCATCGACGTGGGCGTACACGGTGATCTCGTCCCCACACAGCGGGTTGTTGCGGGTACAGGAGACCTCTGCCCCCGGCAGGTCCCGCTTGTTCCGCGGGTTCTTGTAGTGATCGAGGATCACTTCCTTGTAGATATCGTCGAGCGCCACATCGTCTCCCGTCGTGTGTCGGAACGTCGTCTAGGCCGCGAAGATATCGCCCGCGCGAGCGAGCGATGCGACCAGGGCGTCGACCTCCTCGGTCGTGTTGTAGACGTAGAACGAAGCTCGCGCGGTTGCGGGCGTCCCGTAGCGGCGCATCACCAGCTGCGCGCAATGATGCCCCGCCCGGACGGCGACGCCGTCTTCGTTCAGGATGGTCGCCAGATCGTGCGGGTGGATGTCGCGGTACCAGAAGCTGACCGTCCCTCCGCGGATGTCGGTGTCCTTCGGACCGTAGACCACCGCGCCCGCCTCGAGCAGACGGTCGATCGCGTACCGCGTTATCTCGACCTCATGGGCGCGCACCGCGTCCATGCCGAGCGCGTCGAGGTAGTCGCACGCGGCGGCCAATCCGACCTGCTGTGCCACCTGCATCGTGCCCGCCTCGAACCGATAGGGGACGTCGTTCCACGTGGAGTGGTCGGGGAAGACCTCCCGGATCATGTCGCCGCCACCGAACATCGGCTGCAGCCGGTCCAGGAGCTCACGCTTGGCCAGCAGTCCACCGCTCGCCGTCGGGCCCAGCATCTTGTGACCGCTGAACGCCAGGAAGTCCACCTCGAGACCGTCCATGTCCAAGGGCATATGCGGCGCGGCCTGTGCCGCATCCACGACCACGATCGCGCCGACAGCATGGGCGGCATCGATCAGCTGCTTCAACGGCGTGATCGTCCCGAGCGCGTTCGACATCGCCGTCACGCCCAGGATCTTGGTCCGCTCACCGAGCAGCTCGCCGAGGTTCGAAAGGTCCAGGAGGCCGTCATCCGTCAAGCCGATGTAGCGAAGCGTCGCCCCCGTGGCCTCTGCGACCATCTGCCAGGGCACGATGTTCGAGTGGTGCTCCATCTCGGTGATGAGGATCTCGTCGCCCTCCCCGAGGAAGGCACGACCCCACCCGAACGCCACGAGGTTGATCGACTCGGTCGTCCCGCGCGTGAACACCAGCCGCGAAGCGTCCTCGACACCGAAGAACCGAGCGATCCGCGACCGCGCCCCCTCGTACGCCTCGGTGGACTCCTCCCCCAGCGCGTAGATCCCGCGATGGGCGTTGGCGTTGTGGAGCCGGTAGTAGTTCGATTCGGCCTCGATCACCTGGACGGGCTTCTGGGACGTCGCACCCGAGTCGAGGTAGACGAGCGGCTTGCCGTCGAAGGTGCGCTCGAGGATCGGGAAGTCGCGTCTGACTGCTTCGACGTCGAACCCGCTCATCTCACGCGACCCCTTCGTGTGGTCCGTCGTCGACCTCGTCATGCGCCTCGATCCCGAGCTCCTGCCGGACGCCCTCATAGCCCTTGTCCTCGAGCTCGTGTGCCAGCTCCGGACCTCCGGACTTCACGATCTTCCCCTGCATCATGACGTGCACGAACCCAGGGGTGATGTAGTTCAACATCCGCTGGTAATGCGTGATGATCAGCACACCGAGCTCCGGCCCGGCCAGCTCGTTGACGCTCTCGGCCACCAGCTTCAACGAATCGATGTCGAGGCCGGAGTCCGTCTCGTCCAAGATCGCGAGCGACGGTTCCAACACGGCCAGCTGCAGGACCTCGTTCCGCTTCTTCTCTCCGCCCGAGAACCCCTGGTTCACGTACCGCTGGACCATCGCGTCCTCGATCCCGAGACGATCCATCTGCGTCTTCATGTGCTTGCGGAAGGCCAGCGCGGAGATCTGCTCGCCTTTGATCGCCTGGTACGCGGTCCTCAGGAAGTTGACCACCGACACGCCGGGGACCTCGGTCGGGTACTGCATCGCCAGGAAGAGCCCGCGCTTGGCCCGCTGGTCGGGCGGCAGGGCCGTGATGTCCTCGCCGTTGAGGAGCACGCTCCCTTCGAGGATCCGGTATCCGGGTCGTCCCATGATCACGTTGGAGAGCGTCGACTTGCCGGACCCGTTGGGGCCCATCAGCGCGTGGATCTGGCCTTGCTGCACGGTGAGATCGATCCCTCGGAGGATCTCGCGGTCGCCGACCGCGGCGCGCAAGGCCTTGACCTGCAGCGTCGCGGGAGCAGTGGTATCGGTCTGGGTCATCTGGTCACACCTCGATCGAGACGTCGTCGTCGGTCACGGTCACAGGGAACACGTCCACCGGCTTGATCGCCGGAAGCGATCGAGCCTGGCCGGTGTCGAGGTCGAAGGTGGATCCGTGCTTCGGACACTCGATCGTCTCGAGATCCACGTCCACCTCCCCCTCATCCAAGTAGTAATGCTCGTGCGAGCAGATCGCGTCGACCGCGCGGAACCCCTCGTCCCCGAGGTTGACCACGGCGACCAGACGGCCGTCGACGGCGAAGCGGCGCGCCTCGCCCTCCGGCACGTCATCGACCGAACACACACGGACCGCCGAGGCCATCAGCGCACCCCCGCGGTGGACGGCTCGGCGAGCTCCTCTTGGATCGCGAGCTCGGCGTTCTGCCGAACCTCGTCCAGACGGACCCGGTCCAACACCTCTTGGAAGAAGCCGGTCACGATGAGCCGTTCGGCCTCCGCACGCGGGATCCCTCTGCTCTCGAGGTAGAAGACCGTCTCCTCGTCGACCGGCCCGACGCTCGCCGCATGGCCGCAGCGGACGTCGTTCGCCTCGATCTCGAGGTTGGGGATGGCGTCGGCCTTCGCGTGCTCGGACAGGACGATGTTGCGTGAGGTCTGCATCGCGTCGGTCTTCTGCGCCCCGGGCCGAACGTGGACCCAGCCGCTGTAGACGGCACGCGAAGCGTCGCGGAGCGCCCCCTTATAGAGCAGATCACTGCTGCAGCTGGGAGCCACGTGATCCTGCACGGAACGATGATCGAAATGCTGGGTGCCGTCCGCGAAGAAGATCCCGAGCATCTCGGAGAACCCGCCGGGGCCGGCGAGCACCGTCTCGGCCTCCGCCCGAGCGAGCGAGGCACCGAACCCGATCGCGAGTGAGCGGAACTCGGCGTCGCGGCCGACCCTGGCACGCTGGATCCCGAGGTGCGTCACGCCCGAACCCCATTCCTGGATCGAGACATACCGGACGTGCGCGCCGTCCCCCACCACGATCTCGACGACCGCGTCCGAGAGCGCCCGTGCGAGGTCCGGCGACGCGAACCGGTCGATGAAGGTGACGTCGGCACCCTCGTCCGCGATCAAGAGCGTGTGCGGGAAGGTGGCGGCCCCGTCGGCGTCGAGGTAGGTCAGGGTCTGGAGGGGGAGCTCCACGCGGACGTCACGCGGGACGTAGAGGAACGTTCCGCCCATCCGGAACGCTCCGTGGAGCGCCGTGAACTTCGTTCGGTCCGTCGGAACGAGCGTGTGCAGGTGGTGGTCGACGAGATCCGCATGGGACTCGGCCGCCCCGTCCAGATCCGAGAACACGATGCCGAGCCCTTCCAGATCCTGCCCGGAAGTGGTCCTTATCCCGCTCGGCACGTGCGGTTCGAACGACAGCTCGAAGTCCGACAGGTCGGTGTAGCGCCACTCCTCGGTCTCTTGGGATGGGATCGGAAGGGCGCGGAACTCCTCGAACGCTTGCTTGCGCATGCGCTGCAGCGGTTCCGTGGTCTTGGGCAGCAGCTCGAAAGCGGCTTCGTCGAAGATGGAAGAGGTCATCGATAGGAATCCTACTCAATGGGTCGGATTCACGACCGCGAGAGGTCGCGACCGCAACGCCAGGGGCTGCTCGCTACCCGACCGAGCCTTCCATCTGCAGCTCGATCAGCCGGTTCAGCTCGACCGCGTATTCCATCGGGAGCTCGCGCGTGATCGGCTCGATGAACCCGTTCACGATCATCGCGGTCGCCTCGACCTCGGACAGCCCTCGGCTCATCAGGTAGAAGAGCTGGTCCTCGCCGACCTTCGAGACGGTGGCCTCGTGGCCGAGCGCGGCCGTCTCGTCCTCGACCTCGATGTAGGGGTAGGTGTCGGAGCGACTCTCGTCGTCCAGGATCAGCGCGTCGCACCGCACGTTCGACCGAGCGTGATGCGCATCGGGCTCGACGCGAACGAGACCCCGGTAGCCCGTCCGACCGCCGTCTTTCGACACCGACTTCGAGGTGATGACGCTGGTCGTGTACGGGGCGGCGTGGATCGCCTTGCCGCCCGCGTCCGTGTGCATCCCCTTGCCGGCGAACGCGACGGAAAGCACTTCGCCGCGGGCTCCCTTGCCCAGCAGGTAGATCGACGGGTACTTCATGGTGACCTTCGAGCCGATGTTGCCGTCGACCCACTCCATCACGGCGTCCTCGTAGGCGGCGGCGCGCTTGGTCACGAGGTTGTAGACGTTGG
>JALYLP010000279.1 GCA_030774195.1 Actinomycetota bacterium
CCCGTGACCCCACCCGCGGCGTAACTGGCGTGCAGCCACTGCAGGACCGGGCGCCCGGTGGCGACCTCGACCCGCTGTGCCTCGACGTTCAGGAAGACGTCGATCAGCCCGTTACCGGCTCCGACCAGGATGAAGGCGATCCATAGCGCGCCGGTCGGCAGCACTGCCATCGCCAAGGCGCCCACGCCGAGCGTCGTCAAGGACCCCGCTATGAGGCCACTGGTCGGGAAGCGCGTCAGGCGCGGAGCTCCGAACGTCATCACCAGGACCGCGACGATCGACAGCAGTGCGAGGAGCAGTCCGTTGCGTCCGTACGACAGCCCGCGGTGCCGGTTGAGCTCGACCACGACGATCACCCAGGTCCCCCAGTACTGCCCGAACGACCAGTAGCCGGCGAGTAAGGCCGGGATCCGTCGCGCTTCGTCCTCCGCGATCGGGGAGGAGCGAGGGGGGTGGGACGGCGGCGCCTCCATGGTCCGCGCATGATTGCACGCCGACGTCGGCGTGCGGTTGACCCGCCGCGCGGACGGAGCGATAGACTCGCCGACCATGGCGGGAGGAGAGGTCCAGCTCGTCGACCTCGTGAAGCGTTTCGGCGAGTTCACGGCCGTGGACGGCATCAGCCTCCAGATGCCTTCGGGAGAGTTCTTCTCCTTGCTGGGTCCCTCGGGGTGCGGGAAGACGACGTCGCTGCGGATGATCGCCGGGTTCGAGCGCCCGACGGAGGGGCAGATCCTGCTCGACGGCGTGGACATGGCGCAGACGCCGCCTCACAAGCGCGACGTGAACACCGTGTTCCAGAACTACGCGTTGTTCCCCCATCTGACGGTCGAGGAGAACGTGGCGTTCGGTCTCAAGTATCAGAAGGCGTCCAAGCAGGAGATCCGTGAGCGGGTCGGTCGCGCGCTGGAGCTCGTGCAGATGAGCCAGTTCGTCCGCCGCCGCCCCAACCAGCTGTCCGGCGGCCAGCAGCAACGCGTCGCGCTCGCGAGGGCGTTGATCCTCAACCCGAAGGTCCTGCTGCTCGACGAGCCGCTCGGTGCGCTCGACGCGAAGCTCCGCAAACGCCTCCAGATCGAGCTGAAGGCGTTGCAGGAGGAGGTCGGGATCACCTTCATCTACGTGACCCACGACCAGGAAGAGGCGCTCACCATGTCGGACCGGATCGCGGTGATGTCGCAGGGTCGCGTCGAACAGGTGGGCAAGCCCAAGGAGATCTACGAGAACCCGGTGACGGCCTACGTCGCCGATTTCCTCGGGGTGTCGAACCTGATGGACGCCGAGGCAGCCGGCCCCGCAACTGCCGGGCCTGCGCCGGGTGGATGCAAGGTGAAGCTCGGGGAGTTCGAGCTCGTCGCAGGGCAGGGGGAGCCCGACGCCATCGGGCCGTGCAAGGTGACGATCCGTCCGGAGCGGATCGATATCGAGCCCCAGTGGACCGCCGGCGAGAACCGGATCCCCGGCATGGTCGAGCGCGTGGTCTACGTGGGCGCGACGCTCCAGGTCTTCCTCCATCTGGCCTCCGGGCAGACGATCCAGGCCTGGATCCCGAACGACGGGGACGCCCAGTCGCGAGCCTCGGGCGACGCGATCGTCGCGCATCTCCCGGCCGACGCGTTCCGTGTGCTTCCGGGCGGAGGGACGGCCGTCCTCGCCGCAGCGGAGCTGGACGTCGCGAGCAGCTGAGCCGGTCGCTCAGAGCTGGGTCGCGAAGTCTCCCAGGCCGGCGCCGGCGCGCTGACCCTTCGTGAACGCGCGGTAGAGCAGGTACGCGACGATCCCGACCACGATCGTTGAACCCAGCATGAACGTCGCTGCCGCGTTGATCGCGGGCGTCGGTTGGCTGCGCGCGAAGCTGTAGATCTTGACCGACAGCGGCTCGCTGGTCGATGGGCCGGACAGGTATCGCACCGTGACGAAGTCGTCGATCGTGTCGGCGAACACGATCGCGGCGCTGGCGAAGATCGCCGGGTAGAGCATCGGAAGGAGCACGGCCCGGATCGATTGCCTCGGCGTCGCGCCC
>JALYLP010000280.1 GCA_030774195.1 Actinomycetota bacterium
CGACGACACGAACCCTCCGACGTCCCCGCGCCGCTCGATCGTGGCGACGTCGATCACCGCGTGCTTGCGCAGGCGATAGGCCACCACCGCGTGGCAGGCCTCGTGGACCGCGACCGCATGCCGCTCCCGCTTGATGTACTCGTGGTCGTCCGGAAGCCCGTGTTCCTTCAGCTGTTTCGCCATGACGATGTCTCGCCACGTGATGGTCTCGCGGCCATCGCGGATCGCGATCACGAGTGCCTCGTTGACCGTGTCCTTGATCAAGGCGCCCGATGCGTACGGGGTGATCGTCGCGAGCTTGGTGATCTGCTCATCGGTGAGCTCGTGCTTCACCCTGGCCAGGTAGTAGACGAACGTCGCCATGCGACCTTCGAGGTGCGGATACCCGACCTTGTAGATCCGGTCGATCCGTCCTGGTCGGAGCATGGCCTCGTCCAGCACGCCCGGCTGGTTCGTCGCGAAGATGTGCAAGATGCGGTACTTGGGTGGCGGTTTCGGTTTCATGCCGAGGGCGCGTCTGATCACCCGGTTCACGAACCCTCGCGGCTTCTTCAAGCCGTCCATCTCGGACAGGAGGGCTTGGAGCGTCCCCATGCCCCCGCCGCCGTATCCGGGCATGATCATGCGTTCTGTGCGGGGTCCGCTTGCCTCCGGGACCACGCCGAACAGGACGTTCCTCCTCCCGGGCTCCGAAACGTAGCCCAGGCCGTTGCACGCGGGGGCGGTGGACCAGGCCGACCCCGGGGTGGGGTCGACGTTCCAGCCGCCCTGCGCCGCGCCGCCTCGGTTCCCGAGGGAATCGGCTTCATCGAAGAACACGATCACGCCGCCGTACCGGGTGGCGAGCTTCCGGAGCTTCCTGTAGAGGCCTTTGACCTTCAAGATCCCGACACCGAAGAACATGGCCATGAACGCGCCCGGTTCCACGAAGACGAAGGGCTTGGCGGACTCACCGGCGACGGCTTGCGCCATGAGGGTCTTCCCCGTGCCGGGCGGTCCCCACAGCAGGATCCCGCCGGGGACGTAGCCACCGCGACTCTCGATGGATCCCGGATCCTCGAGGAACACCATGTTCTCTTGGACACGGTTCAGGACCGCGTCCTGCCCCTTCACGTCGGTGAACCGCGTTTCGATGTCGTCGGGCATGTAGGTCTGGACGCCGCCCTTCGACATGAACCAGAAGATCGCGACGAACTGCAGGACGCCGAGGGAGATGATGAAGACGACCTGCAGGATCCCGGGCAGGGCGTGCATGAGGAGCGCCGGCGCTCGCAGGACGCCTTCGATGACGCTCACCGATCGTTGCTCGGGACCGAAGGCGTACGTGTGGGAGATGTAGCTCCCGACGATGAACAGGAAGAACAGGATCCAAAGCACCCGGCCGATCCGGAACCGTGTCCAGGGGTCGAGCCGCTCCCGGGCGCGGTCGCCCCGACCCCAGATCCGGTTCCAGAACGCGTGGTACCGCTTCCAGTGCTCGGCGATCAGGAAATGGATCTGCCGGATCAGCTCGAGCCCGAAGAGCACGAGGAGCGCCGGGTACATCCTGACGGCGAAGTAGAGCGCGTCGTACCGGGACATCGCCCCGATGAGCCGGAAGTACGCCCCCAGCACGAGGGCGACCCAGACGGTCGCGAACAACAGGAGGAGCTTGACGCGGTCCCACCAAGGGAGTGGCTTCCTGGTGGTGCGCTCGCTCTCCTTCGGGCGGCTCGGACGCTCCATCGGAGGCCGGTTCGCGATCACGTCGTCGTTCGCCATGAGTTCACGATCCCATCGATCTGCGACTGGAAGACCTCGAAACAGTCTGACGTACACGCGACGAAGAGGACAGATACGTGGTTCGTGGCCGGCGACATGATCACGGTCTGGTCGATCGTCACGGACGTCGTGACGCCGTTGCTCGTCGCCGTGGAGGGGAGTCGAACGCTGAAGGTGAGGTGCTCGCCGAACCCCCGTGGGTCCGAGATCGGCGTCTGGTCGATGACCTTCAGGACGGCGGGGTTCTTCGCCCTCGTCTTGTCGAAGGGGAACACCCCGTTCCGCAGGTTGCGTATCGAGGTCTCTGCGACCTGTTCCTGCGTGAACTCCCGGACGTGCAGGAACCCGTACGGTGCCGAGCCGTCGAGGACGATCGAGCTCGCGGCCAGCTCGTTCGGGTCGGGGGAGAAGACCTTCGCGTCGAGGACCTCGGGACCGACGTTGAGCGGATTGTTCACGGCGAGCGGATCCGTGGCGATATCGACCATCTGCCAGCCGCGGGGAAGGGTGAGCATCGTGCCGTTGGGCAATCCGGAAACCAGCGTCGCCGAGGGGGCTGTGCACGCCGCCACGAAGACCAAGGCGCCGATCAGCGCCGTCAGGGGCGCACGGACACGCATGACCGGTTCATTATCGGCCCGTGGGGTGGGAACGGCGAGGGCGACTCAGGTTCTGATCGGGCGATCCTCGAACGGGATCGAGAGTGCGATCGTGGTTCGGGTTGCGACGCCGACCTTCTCACGGAGAAGCCGGATCAGATCCTCCAGCTCGCCAGTGGTCCGGGTCCGTACCTTCAAGATGTAGTTGGCTTCGCCGGCCACGCTGTAGCAATCCTCCACTTGGGGGAAGTCCGCGAGTCGCTCCGGCAGGTCGTCCGGTTGCTTCGGGTCGAGCGGCGTGGCCGCGATGAGCGCGGTGATGAAGAGCCCGACCGTCTCCGGGTCGATGATCGCTCGGTACCCGCGGATCACCCCTGCCTGCTCCAGCTTGCGCACCCGGTCGTGGACCGCCGAGGCTGACAAGCCCACCCGCTGGGCCACGTCGGCATAGGTTGCCCGTGCGTCCTCCTGGAGGGCCGCAACGATCTCCAGATCGCGTTCGTCGAGCACGTGCACATCGTAGGGGACCAGGCCGGGTGAGCAGAACCTCCCCCGGTCTGGGGATCGTCGGAGCGGCGCCGGTGTGGTGGGATGGCGCAAGCACCGACCTCCTCCGGTCGCGCGAAGGAGGGGGACGGCGATGCACCAGCGGCCGGCGGGCCCCATCCGGTGGGAGCGGCACGACAAGCCCGGGGGCGGCGATCGGTGGCTGGCGCGACTCGAACCGTGCGATGAACGCACCTACCGCGGTCTCGTCCTGCCACTCGTTCCTCGCATCGAACGGTCCGTCGGTCCGGGCGCCTTCGCCGCTCGCGTGGCTCCCGACGGCCGGCTCCGACCCTGGTCCGGTGCCCGATCCGCGTGGCAGCGTGCCGTCCGGCGTTCGATGGTGGGGCCGGCGGGCTCGATCGTGATCGTGAGCGACGTCCGTGACTGCTACCCATCGGTGGGGGAGCCGGCACTCGAGGCCGTCGGATGTTCCGGCGAGCTCGCACCGTTCCTCCGGGCCATGGCGGAGGCCGGCGTCCGCGGACTTCCGGTCGGCCCCGATCCGTCCGCGATAATCGCGAACGGCATCCTGGCCCATGCCGACCGGGCGGCTGCGGCGGCCGGCTGCCGCCCTATCCGATGGGTCGACGACGTGGTGTTGGTGGCAGCCGGCCGCCGCCCCGTGATCCGGGCGTTCGACGCCTGGCGGCGAGGACTCGCCGAGCTCGGGCTCGAAGCGCACGACGGCAAGACCCGGATGTTCACCGACGCGGATGAGGCGCTCTTCACGATCGGCGTCTCGGGAGGTTCCGGCGTCTGACACGTGCCCATGGCATCAT
>JALYLP010000281.1 GCA_030774195.1 Actinomycetota bacterium
CGCGCCCTCGACACGCCGGCGGATCTCCGCCTTGTCGATCCCGCGCATCTTCAGCCCGAACCCCATGTTGTCGTAGACGTTCATGTGTGGATAGAGCGCGTAGTTCTGGAAGATCATCGCCATGTCGCGCGCCTTCGGCGGCAGGTCGTTCACGATCTCATCGCCGATCCGCACCGTGCCGGCGGTGATCTCCTCGAGTCCCGCGACCATCCGCAGGGCGCTCGTCTTGCCGCACCCGGACGGTCCGACGAAGACGACGAACTCGCCGTCGGCGATCTCGAGGTCGAGCTCGTGGACCGCGCGGGTGCCGTCGGCGTAGACCTTGGTCAGCCGTTCGAGCTGGATGGCCGCCACGGCCCGGACCATACTGCCTCGTGCTTCGTTTGCAACGCAGCCCGATGAAGCCTTAGAGTCCGCCCGCACATGGGCGCAGTGGCGGCCGCTGGGAGCCGGCGCAGGCTCCGGTACGTCGCGGAACGTCGTGGATTCCTGGCGACGCTCCTGATCTCCCCTGCCGTGCTCGTGATCGGAGCGCTCGTCGGTGTGCCGCTCGTCCTCGCCGCCTACCTGAGCTTCACCGACGCCCGGGCCGGATCGCTGACCGGCAAGTGGGTCGGGCTCGCGAACTTCCGCCGCGCGCTCCATGACCCGATCTTCCGGGGCGCGCTCTGGCACACCTTCCTCTTCACGGTGCTGTCGCAGATCGTGGTGATCGTCTGCGCCGGCCTGATCGCGCACGCGCTCATCCGGAGCTTTCGGGGCCGCTGGCTCGTCCGCTTCTTCATCCTGCTGCCGTGGGCGGCGCCGATCGCCCTCACAGCGATCGGGTTCCTGTGGTTCTACGACCCGCAGGCGAGCATCTTCAACTGGTTCCTGATCAAGCTGCACATCGTCGACCCGACGAACCTGCCGAACTGGCTCGGCACGCCGAAGGCGGCGATGTCGTCGATCATCACCGTCCAGGCGTGGCGCACGATCCCGTTTGCGGTCGTGATCTTCCTCGCCGGGATCGCCTCGATTCCGCAGGAGGTCGACGACGCGGCAGCGATCGACGGCGCGACCGGCCTGCGGAAGTTCTGGTACGTGTCGCTGCCGCTTCAACTGCCGATCGCCATGGTCGCGATCCTCTTCGGGATCATCTTCACCGCGACCGACATGATCGTGCCGTTCATCCTCACCAACGGCGGCCCGTTCAACTCGACGCAGGTGCTGACGACGTACGCGTTCCAGACCGGCATCAACGCCGGCAACATCGGCGAGGGCGCCGCGATCGCACTCTTCCTGCTGCCGGTGCTCGCCCTCGTCGCCGTCGGAATGCTCGTGTTCGCGCGGAGAGCAGAAGTGACATGAAGAGCACGCGGTTCTCCTACGCGGTCGCGATCCCCTTCGCGCTCGTCCTCGCGTTCCCGTTCTTCTGGATGGCGGTCACGTCGTTCAAGCCGGAGGCGCAGGTCTACGACCCCAAGAAAGTGTGGAGCTTCGATCCGACGCTCGCGAACTACGGCTACCTCTTCCATCACACGGAGTACGTCCGGTGGCTCCGCAACTCGTGCTTCGTCGGACTGATGGTGGTGCTGATCACGCTCGTCGTCGCGCTGCCGGCGGGTTACGCGCTCGCACGGCTGTCGGGCCGCGTCGGACGGTCGATGGGGGTAGGGATCTTCCTCACCTACCTCGTGCCTCCCACCCTCCTCTTCCTGCCGCTTTCGCGGGTGATCTCGCAGTACTTCCACCTGAGCGACCGCCTGTGGTCGCTCGTGGTCGTCTATCCGTCCTTCACGATCCCGTTCGCGATCTGGCTCCTGATGGGCTTCTTCAAGACGATCCCGCAAGAGCTGGAGGACGCCGCGCTCGTCGACGGCTGCTCGAGGCTGAGCTCGCTCGTACGCATTGTTTTCCCGATCTCGATTCCGGGGATCCTCACCGTCGTCATCTTCACATTCTCGCTCGTGATCAACGAGTTCGTGTACGCAATCACGTTCATCTCCAGCTCGGAGAATCGCACGCTGACCGTGGGCGTTCCGACCGACCTCATCCGCGGTGACCTCTTCAACTGGCCCGGGATCATGGCCGCGATCCTCATCCCGAGCATCCCCCTCGCACTCCTCTACAACGCGTTTCTGAACCGGTTCATCGCAGGGTTCACCGGCGGAGCGTTCCGCTGACGAAAGGAGGGTCAATGTCGGACGGCAAGCTCAGTAGGCGCGAGCTGCTGAAGAAGGCGGGCGCGGGTGCGGCCGCCGTCGGGGTCTCGGGCGCGGCGGCTCCGTTCTCGTTCGCGGGGCCGATGAGGTTCAAGAACCGGCAGCTGAAGGGCGACCTCTCGATCATCCAGTGGGTGCACTTCGTCCCGGCCTACGACGACTGGTTCGACAACACGTGGGTCAAGCAGTGGGGCGAGAAGAACGACGTGCAGGTGAAGGTCGAGCACATCAACAACACCTTGCTCGACACGCGTGCCGCCGCGGAGGTCGCTGCGCAAAGCGGCCACGACCTGTTCATGAACCTCCATCCGATGGCCTCGTACGAGGACCAGGTGATCAACCACGCGTCGATCATCAAGGAGATCGAGGGCAAGGTCGGCACGTACGGCCCCCTCGGCAAGGCGTCGACGTACAACCCGAAGACGAAGAAGTACTTCGCCGTCTCCGACAACTACGTGCCGGATCCCGTGATCTGGCGGCGCGACCTCTGGAACGGCGTCGGTGAGGCGCCGTACACGTGGGATCACGTCCGGAAGGCGGCGCCGAAGCTGAAGGCCGCAGGCCACCCGATCGGGATCGGGCAGTCGCAGGAGCTCGACTCGAACATGGCGTTGCTCGCCTTCATGATGTCCTTCGGCTCCTTCGTGCAGAACGCCGCGAACCGGCCGGTGCTCAACACGAAGAAGACGGTCGAAGCCGTGAAGTTCATGGCCGACCTCTACAAGAGCGAAGACTCAGCGATCTTCGGCTGGAACCCCGCCTCGAACAACAACTACCTCTATTCGGGCACCGCGTCGATGATCCTGAACGCGATCTCGGCCACCCGGACGCCGGAAGACCAGCATCTGCCGTTCGCGGACGACCTGGCGATCTGGCCGATCCCGATCGGCCCGCACGGGCGCTTCGGGCTCGAGCACGTGATGGGCTGTTACAACATCTGGAAGTTCGCGCAGAACAAGGAGAACGCATCGCAGTTCCTGGTCGATCTCTGCGTCAACTACAAGCAGGCGACGGACGCGTCGAAGCTCTACAACTTCCCGAGCTTCCCGGGCGCGTATCCGTTCAAGGCGATCCGCAAGGCGGCCGCGGCCGACACGCACAAGCCGCGCGGGAAATACACCGTGCTGACGACGATCGCCGAGAAGTTCACGCACAACATCGGCTACCCGGGCACGACGAACGCCGCGATGGACGAGGTCTTCTCGAAGTACCTCATCCCGCAGATGTTCGCCCAGGTGTCGCAGGGCAAGATGAGCGCGGCCGACTCCGTCAGCTCGATCAACTCGCAGGTGAAGGACATCTACGCGAAGTGGAAGGCTCGCGGGAAGATCTGATCGAAAGCGGGCCTCTGAAACGGGGCCCGCTTCTCATGGGTTCTCG
>JALYLP010000282.1 GCA_030774195.1 Actinomycetota bacterium
GCCACGGGCTCCGGTGCACGGAGCCCTCGCGCCACCAGGACCAGACCTCCTCGGTCGCGTACGGCAGGAATGGAGCGAACGCACGAAGCAGAACATCCAAGGCGGCGCGGAGCGCTCCGACCGCCGAGCCGGCGGCCTCCGCCCCCCGCACGCCGTAGGCGCGCTGCTTGACGAGCTCGAGATAGTCGTCGGTGAACCCCCAGAAGAACCGTTCGGTGGCCTCGAGCGCCTTCGCGTGCTCGTACGCATCGAGCGCTTCGGTCGCGGCATCGACCGACCGTCGGAGCGACGCGAGCATCGCGAGGTCGAGGGGCTCGGTGACCCTCGTGCCCTCGGCCTCGATCCCCAGCGTGAACTTCGACGCGTTCAGTACCTTGATCGCCAGGCGACGTCCGTCCTTCATCTGCTTCTCGTCGAACGCCGCATCGATCCCGAGGCGGGCCCGCCCGGCCCAGTACCGAACCGCATCGGCGGAGTGCCGCTCGAAGACCTCGGTCGGCACGACCACGTTGCCCTTGGACTTCGACATCTTCTTGCGGTCCGGATCCAGAACGAACCCGCTGATCGCCGCGTTCCACCACGGCAGCGACCCGTGCTCGATCTCCGATCGGAACACCGTGTAGAAGAGCCAGGTCCGGATGATGTCGTGCGCTTGAGGACGCAGGTCCATCGGGAACAGCCGGCCGAACAGATCCGGATCCTCCTCCCACATCGCGGCGATCTGCGGCGTCAGCGAAGACGTCGCCCACGTGTCCATGACATCCGGATCGCCGGTGAAGCCGCCGGGGACGCCGCGCTGCTCCGCCGTGGATCCGGCGGGGACGTCCTCCTGGGGATCGATCGGGAGTGCGGCTTCATCGGCGTAGAGAGGATCCTCGTAGCGAGGGAGCCCCTGTTCGTCGAGCCGGTACCACACGGGGAACGGGACCCCGAAGAACCGCTGCCGGCTGATGCACCAGTCCTGGTTCAGGTTCTCCACCCAGGAGCGGTAGCGGGCACCCATGTGCGCGGGATGCCATGACAACTCCTCGCCGCGCGCCAGCAGCCGGTCCTGGAAACGGAGGATCGGCACGAACCATTGGCGACTGCTGATGATCTCGAGCGGTCGTTCTCCCTTCTCGTAGAACTTCACGGCGTGTCGGACCGGCTGCGGCTCACCGAGGAGCGAGCCCGCTTCCCGGAGCATCTCGACGGCTTCGCCGCGCGCTCGCTTGACCGTGCGTCCCACGAGCCGGTCCATCGCCGCGTTCGCGGATGCGGGGTCTCGGGACTCCCACCCCGGTCCGCCGAACGTACGCAGGCCGATGGTCCCGTCCTTCTCGACCACGACGCGCAAGGGCAAGCCGAGCTCGCGCCACCATGTGACGTCGGTGAGATCCCCGAAGGTGCAGACCATCGCGATCCCGGTGCCCTTCTCGGGATCCGCGAGCTCATGAGCGACCACGGGCACCGGCACGCGGAACAGCGGCGTGAGGACGGTCGTTCCCATGAGGGCCGCGTACCGTGCGTCCCCCGGGTGCGCGACGAGCGCGACACAGGCCGGCAGCAGCTCCGGCCGAGAGGTCTCGACCTCCACCGTCTCGCCGTCCTCGCGATCGAACGCGATGCGATGGTAGAGGCCGTCTTGCTCGCGATCCTCGATCTCGGCCTGCGCGACGGCCGTGTTGAAGTCCACATCCCACATCGTGGGAGCCTCCGCCGTGTACGCCACGCCCTTCGCGACGAGATGCAGGAACGCCCGTTGGGAAACCCGGCGCGACCGCTCACCGATCGTCGTGTAGGAGTGGGTCCAGTCGACCGACCAACCCGCCCGGCGGAACAGTTCCTCGAACGCCTTCTCATCCTCGACGGTGAGCCGGTCGCAAAGCTCGATGAAGTTCCGACGGCTGACGGGGAGGGGCTCATCCCCGTCGGGCCGCTCCAGGGCGGCGATCTCGAACCCGGGATCGTACCGGAGCGTGGGGTCGCATCGGACGCCGAAGTAGTTCTGCACGCGTCGCTCGGTCGCGAGCCCGTTGTCGTCCCAGCCGATCGGGTAGAAGACCTCCTTGCCGCGCATCCGTTGGTAGCGGGCGATCAGGTCGGTATGGGTGTACGACATCACGTGCCCGACGTGGAGGCTTCCGCTCACGGTCGGAGGCGGCGTGTCGATCGCGAAGATCTGCTCGCGCGTCTTCGACCGGTCGAAGCGGTAGGTGCCGGCGGTCTCCCACCATTCCCCCCACTTCGCTTCCAGACCATCGAGCGACGGCTTCTCCGGGACCTCCATGGGGACCTCCATGCGGGCGAGTGTAGCGAGCACAGGACCGTAGCTCCGGCGTCCCCTGCCATACACTCCGCCCGTGGCGGCTTGCCTCGCGTGCGGGTCCGAGAACGCTGCCGGTGCTCGCTTCTGCGCGGCATGCGGCAGTCCGCTCATGACCGCGTGTGCCACCTGCAGCTCCCCGCTCCCCGAGGACGCCCGCTTCTGTCCTTCGTGCGGAGCGCCCACCACGCTGCCGAACCTCGGCCAGGAACGGAAGGTCGTGACCGTCCTGTTCGCCGACGTCACGGGGTCCACGGCGCTCGGCGAACGGCTCGATCCGGAGCGGTTCCGCGAGGTGATGCAGTCGTACGGGAACGCGATGCGCGAAGAGATCGAGGCGGAGGGCGGGACGGTCGAGAAATTCATCGGCGACGCGGTGATGGCGGCGTTCGGCGTGCCGGCAGCGCACGAGGACGATCCGGAACGCGCGCTCCGAGCCTCGCTCCGCATGATGCGGCGGCTCGACGAGCTGAACGGCGACCTCGAGCGCACGCACCACGTGTCCCTCAAGATCCGCATCGGGGCCAACACCGGCGAGGTCCTCGCCGCGACGAGTCCCGGGCCGGGCGAGACGATGGTGACGGGCGATGCGGTGAACGCGGCGGCCCGGCTCCAGGGCGTCGCCGACCCGGGAACGATCTTGGTCTCACAGCGCACCGCCGACGCCGTCCGGGGGTTCTCGTTCGAAGATCGAGGGCTCCACGAGCTGAAGGGCAAACGCGATCGGGTACGGGCCTTCCGGCTGGTCGAGGAGACGGGCCTCGGATCCAGAGGTGTCCCCGGTCTCTCAGCCCCCATGGTGGGGCGCGACACCGAGCTCGAGGTATTGCGGAGCGTGTACGAGCGGGTGGTCGCTGAACGTCGGCCGCATCTCGTAACGCTCTACGGCGACGCGGGCGTCGGGAAGTCGCGGCTCACGGGCGAGTTCCTCGCGTGGGCCAAGGCGAGCGAGCCGGCCCCGCTGATCTTGCGCGGCCGGTGCCTCCCGTACGGCGACGGCATCACGTACTGGCCGCTCGCGGAGATCCTGAAGGGTCACGCGGGGATCCTCGACTCGGATCCGCCTGAGCTCGCCGTCGAGAAGGTTCGCAAGACGGGTCGCGACCTCCTGACCCAGGAGGT
>JALYLP010000283.1 GCA_030774195.1 Actinomycetota bacterium
TCATCGGAGACGACCACGCCGGTGAAGTTGAGCGAATCGCGGAGCAGGTTGCGCATGACAGGAGTCGAGAAAACCGCGAGCTCCGTCGGATCGATCTTCTGGTACTTCGCGAGCGCGACCATGACCACGGGGATACCCGCCGAAACAGCGTCACGGAACGGCGCGAGATACGGGTCGGTCGCGGTGGTCACGTCGTCCACGACCGCGGCCGTGAAATCTGTGTTGCCCGTCACGCGCCCGAGTCCGGGGAAGTGCTTTCCGGTGGTCGTGATGCCCGCGTCCTCCATACCGCGCATGAAGGCCAGAGCGTGCGCGCTCACGGTCGCCGGGTCGTGACCGTAACCACGCTGGAGCGCGCCGATCGGCTGGTTCTGCGCGTCGGTTCCGGGCGGGACCACGTCGAGGACCGGTGCGAAGTTGAGGTTGACGCCCGCGGTCGCGAGCTCGCGTCCCCACAACGCTGCGCTTGTCCGCAACGTGGTTGGATCGATCGCGCTTTGATCGAGTGCGCTCGGGATCGTGCTGAAGCCCGGGCCCTTGAGCGACTGGATGATGCCGCCCTCCTGGTTCGCCGCCACGAAGAAGCGGATGCTCGCCGTCGTGTCGGGAGTTGCCAGCGCCTGCACCGCGTCGGCGACGGCACGGATCGCGGGCGCGCCCGCGGCGCTCTGCTCGACGAACCAGACCGATCCGAAGTGATAGGTGCGGATCGCGTTCTGCTCGGCCGCACCGAGCTGATCGTTCGCGAGCCCCAGGAGGAAGAGCTGCCCGATGCGCTGATCCTCGGTCATGGTCGCGAGCACACGGACGGCGCACTCGGCCGTAGCGGTCGGGCTCGGTGTCGGGCTGGCGGTCGCGGTGGGAGCGTTGCTCGGGCTTTCGGCGGCGGTCGGCGTCGGGCTCGGCCTCGCGCTCGTCGTGCAGGCGGCGAGGAGGAGCGCGACCGCGAGGAGACGGATCAGTGTCGCACCTGGAAGATCGCGCGGGCGAACCCCGCCTCGGCGTTGTGCTGCACGATGCGTCCGTTCTCGAGACGGTCCATCGAGACGACCTGGAACCGCAGGGCATTCCCGCTTGGCTTGTATCCCATGAGCTCTCCCTTGTGTGTGCCCTCATACCAAGCGTGGATGGCGACCTGATCCCCTTCCGCGATGATCGCTTCGATCCGGATTGCGAGGTCGGGAAAAGCCTGAAGGAGTCTCGGGAAGAACTGCTTCGTCTCGGAGAGACCGGGGTGCTCGTCGTAGACGGTCATGTCGCGCTTGACCATCCGCTCGTTCACTTCTCGCACGATCGCTTTGTTGCGTTCTTCGATCTCCGTCGACATCGTGACCTCCTCGAGCGTGTCCGCCGAGCGTAAGCGCTCGTCCCAAGGCTCAGGTCAGGACGGGGTCGGGCTTGCCGCGCAATTCGCGGATCCAACGCTGCGGGCCGAGGAAAAAGAAGTAGATGAGTCCCAGAGCGGTCACGGCAACCACCTCGAGGATCCCAGGATTGAATACCCCAACGATCCGGCTCGTCTCTGGTTGGTCAGCCAAGTACTGGATAGGCAGCGGATCTCCGACGGAAATCCTCTCGTAGATCGAGTATTCGACGCCCGCTGATCTCGTGTGCTCCCGCCCCGACACGTCTTCGAATGAGTAACGAAGGGAGTAGCTGGTCAAGGTCTCACCTCCGCCGTCGATTGCCTCCTTGCTCTGGACGACCCCGGTCGTGACCCGGCCATCCGCCGAAAGGCGCTCGTCCTCGGCGTGGACCCACACGAGAGGAGCCACGGCTGCCAGCCCAATGAGGATCGCCGCCGCATCCACGAACCACTGTCTTGTTCGTCGTCTCGGCTTCACGCCGCGAACCTACGTAACGGCCGGCTCCCTGAAATCCGGGAAAGGGCCTATTCGGTGCTCACTCCTCGTGCTCAAAACGGGCTCGCTCGCCTGCGTGACGAAGCGCGACATATGTCGGATTTGAGCGTGCACCCTGCACATTCCACCCCTCTGACGTTGACACGACCCCAGGCCGTCGCGTTCACTGAC
>JALYLP010000284.1 GCA_030774195.1 Actinomycetota bacterium
CGAAGCAGCTCGACTTTGCGTCGATCGTCGAGCTCGTCGGCGAGCGGATCTCCGCGCTGTTCGCCGCGAATTCGATGTATGTCGCGCTGTTTGATCCCGTCAAGCGCGTCATCACCTTCCCGTACGAGCGCCACCAGGGTCGGCCCGTCCAGTCCGAGCCGATCGAGCTCGGCACCGGCCTGACCTCGATCGTCATCGAATCCGGACGGCCGCTGCTCATCGGGACGGTCGAGGAATCGGCGGCTTTGGGCGCGATCAAGGACGACTTCGACTCGGCGTCGTGGCTGGGCGTCCCGATCCTGGCTGGCGATCGCGTCCTTGGCGTGATCGCGCTCGAGAGCCTCGAGCCGCACGCCTACGGCGAGGCCGATGCGCGGCTGCTCGGGACGGTCGCGTCGAGCATGGGCGTCGCGCTCGAGAACGCGAGGCTGTTCGACGAGACCAAGCGCCTGCTCGCCGAGTCGGACCAGCGAGCGGCCGAGCTCGCCATCATCAATGAGGTCCAGCGCGGACTCGCCGAACGACTCGACATGCAGGCGATGTACGACCTCGTCGGCGATCGCATCCAACGGACGTTCGATTCGCAAGCGGTCGACATCGGGGTCGTGGATCGAGACGCTGGGTTGATCCGCTTCCCGTACTCGATCGAGCGCGGTGTTCGCTTTCCCGATCAGCCGATCCCGATCGGCGGACTCAGACAGCGCGTGATCGAATCGGGCCAGGTCCTGCTCATCAACCGTGACCTGCTTCAGGAGGCGCAGACCCACGGCGGGGCCCACAAGACGCAGGGAGAAACGCCGCGCTCGATCCTCTTCGCGCCGCTCATGAGCGGATCGACCGTGGTCGGCATCATCAGCCTCCAGAACTTCGATCGCGAGGAGGCGTTCGACGACTCCGACGTCGAGTTGCTCACCACCTTGGCGTCAAGCCTGAGTGTCGCGCTCGAGAACGCGCGACTGTTCGACGAGACGAAGCGCCTGCTTGCGGAGTCGGATCAACGCGCTGCCGAACTCTCCGTCATCAACGAGATCGGTGCCGCGCTCGCGAGGCAGCTCGACTTCCAGTCGATCGTCGAGCTGGTCGGCGAACGCGTCGGATCGATCTTCGAGACACGATCGCTCCATATCTCCTTCTACGACGAGACAAGCGGCCGCATCGACTTCCCGTATCTCATCGAGGAGGGCGAGCGCTACGAGACCGATCCGATCACGCTCGGCGAGGGGCTCACGAGCCATGTCATCCGCTCGCGAACACCGCTCAAGCTCGCCACGTCCGAGGAAGCGGTCGCCATGGGTGCGATCACGCAGGGGCTCACGACGCAGTCGTGGCTGGGGGTACCGATCCTGGCCGGCGACCGCGTGCTCGGAACCATCGCGCTCGAAAGCCTGACCCCTCACGCCTATGACGAGGCCGACGTCCGCTTGCTCTCGACACTGGCATCGAGCATGGGCCAGGCGCTCGAGAATGCTCGACTGTTCGACGAGACGAAGCGCCTGCTCGCCGAGACCGACGAGCGCGCCGCGGAGCTCGCGATCATCAACGGCGTGCAGCAGGGCCTGGCCGCCCAACTCGACATGCAGACGATGTATGACCTCGTGGGCAACAAGGTCCAGGAGATCTTCGACGCCCAGGTCGTGGACATCGGGATCATCGATCCAGGTGACGGCCTGATCCACTTCCCGTACACGATCGAGCGGGATGTGCGGTTCCCGGATGAACCGCAACCGCTCACCGGCTTCCGAAAGCAGGTGGTCGAGACCCGCGAGCCGCTGCTCATCAACGACCACGCCCTCGAACGGGCGGTTGCGATCGGGCAACCGAAGGTGATCCAGGGTGAGCAACCACAGTCGATCCTGTTCGCACCATTGATCGTCGGTGACGGGGCGCGCGGCGTCATCTCCCTCCAGAACCTCGATCGCGAGGATGCCTTCAGCGAGGGCGACGTCCGCCTCCTGACCACGCTCGCCGCGAGCCTCAGCGTCGCGCTCGAGAACGCCCGGCTCATCCACGAGACCCGCCAGCGGGTCGCGGAGCTCGACACGATCAACCGGGTCGGCCAGGCGATCTCGTCCCAGTTGGATCTCTCGGCCTTGCTCGACCTGGTCGGCGAGCAGATGCGCGAGACGTTCGGCGCGGACATCGTCTACGTCGCCCTGCACGATCCGAGCGCCGACGTCATCACGTTCCCGTATTACTTCGAGGATGGACAGCCCGAAGCGCAACAGCCGCTGCCGATGGGCACGGGCCTGACGTCACGAATCCTCACGACCCGCGAGCCGCTCCTCCTGAATCGCTCCGCGCATTTCGATGAGGTCGGCACGAGGGGCGTCGGAACGTTGGCCCGATCCTGGCTCGGCGTGCCCATCCTCGCCGGCGATTCCGCGATCGGCGTGATCAGCGTCCAGAGCACGACTCAGGAAGGGCGCTTCGGGGATGCGGACGTCCGGCTCCTGACCACGATCGCCGCAAACGTCGGCGCCGCGATCCAGAACGCCCGCCTGTACCGGGAGACGCATCGCCGAGCCGACGAGATGGCCGCGCTCGCCGACGTGGGCCGGGAGATCTCGGCCACCCTGGATCCCACTGCTGTGCTCGAGCGGATCGTCGAGCAAGCCCAGGTGCTCCTTGGCGCGGAGTCGAGCGCGGTGTACCTCGCGCAGCCGGATGGGCGGTCGTTCCGGGCGATCGTGGCGCTCGGCGAGACCACGGACCTGATCCTCGCTGACACGATCACCGTTGGCGAAGGGATCATCGGCGACGTCATCGCGCGGCAGGCGGCCGAGGTCGTCAACGACGCCCACACGGATTCGCGCACGGTCACGATCCCGGGTACCGACCCTGACACCGAAGAGCGACTCATGGCCGCGCCGCTCCTCGCACATGGCTCCGTGACCGGTGTCATGGCGGTCTGGCGACCGTGGTCGGGCGAGCGATTCAGCCAGACCGACCTGGACCTGCTCGTGGGTCTCTCCCAGCAGGCGGCCATCGCGATCGAGAACGCCCGGCTCTTCCGCGAAGCGCAGGCGGCCCGTGACGCGGCCGAGGACGCCGACCGCGCCAAGAGCACGTTCCTGGCCGCGATGAGCCACGAGATCCGCACGCCGATGAACGCGATCATCGGGATGAGCGGGCTCATGCTCGACACGGAGCTCACCGAGGAGCAGCGCGACTACGCGGAGACGATCCGCACGTCCGGCGACGCGTTGCTGACGATCATCAACGACATCCTCGACTTCTCGAAGATCGAGGCCGGCAAGGTCGAGCTGGACCATCGCCCGTTCGGGTTCGCCGCCTGCATCGAGGGCGCCCTCGATGTCCTGGCACCGGCCGCTGCGGCCAAGCATCTCGAGCTCGTGTATGCGATCGACGAGGGCCTGCCGCGGACGATCGTCGGCGACGAGGGACGGCTCCGCCAGATCGTGCTCAACCTGCTGTCGAACGCGGTCAAGTTCACCGAGCATGGCGAGGTCGAGCTCAACGTCAGCGGGCATCCGCTGTCCGGCGATGACCGGGCCGGTCGCTGGTCC
>JALYLP010000285.1 GCA_030774195.1 Actinomycetota bacterium
GGTCTTCCAGACGCCGCGAGAAGCTCTTCTCGATGCCGGCAGATAGCGGCAATGCGGCCGGCAGGCCAAACCCGCCCGCCAGCTCCGTCGGGGTCAGCCCCCTCGGCAACTCCAGCAGCGCGAGCGGATTCCCACGGGTCTCGACAACGATCCTCTCCAGCACGGGTTCATCGAGCCGAGCCGGCAAGACGGACTCCAACAGCGCCCGTGCATCACGACGCCGCAGGGGCTCCACGTGGAGCGACGGAAGGCCCCCGAGCGCGTCGTCGACCTGGCGCGCGGCGAACAGGAGCGCGATCTTCTCCGCCAACAGACGGCGAGCCACGAACGCAAGCGCCCGCGCCGACGCACGGTCCAGCCAATGCGCGTCATCAACAACCGCCATGAGCGGCCGCTCCTCGGCCGCCTCGGACAACAGGCTGAGGACCGCCAATCCAACCAAGAACGGATTTGGCGCGGGCCCCGTGATGAGTCCGAACGCGACGCGAAGCGCCTCGTGCTGAGGCTGCGGGAGACGGTCCAAAAAGTCGAGCAACGGGGAACACAGCTGCTGAACCGCTGCGAACGGGAGCTCCATCTCCGCTTCGACCCCGGACGTCCGGGCGATCCGAAACTCGCGCGAAGCCTCGACCGCGTACTCGAGCAGCGCCGTCTTGCCGACGCCCGCTTCGCCATGCACCACCAACACGCCGCTGCGCCCCCCGCGCACGCCGTCTAGCAGCCGGTCGAGCACCTCGCGCTCGCGTTCCCGGCCGAACAGCTTCCCTCTCGACGAGACATCCCGTGGCGACGCTCCGCTCATTCCGCCCAGCATGACTGAGGGCGACGCCCGGGTCACGACTAAGGGATTCAAGGATTCGAACCCCTCGCGGTAGCGGTACGCCCTCACTCCCGTTGAGGTCCACGACAGCCGAACGTTCCTGGCCCCCTGGCTGAGCGAAGGCGGGGGATGCCTGCCGGGAAAATCACCATCATCCGGTGAGGACACCTCACCTGGCTCGGGACGAACCTGAGGCCTATGCAACGGTGCCCGCAGGTTCAGGTCGAGGCTGGTCTCAGATGAGGCTTGTCGTCAACGGTGCCGACGTGGAGGTTGACGACCGCCACGCGAAAACGCCACTCCTCTGGGTCCTGCGGGACGCCCTCGAGCTCCGGGGAACGAAGTTCGGCTGCGGCGCGGGCTTCTGCGCGGCCTGCACCGTCATGGTAGACGGGCGAAACACGAAGTCCTGTCAGACCGCGACCGAGCGCGTCCTCGGCAAGCAGGTCGTCACCGTCGAGGGGGCATCGGGGCGCGTGGTCGACGCCGTTCGCGACGCTTGGTATCGGGGCAACGTCGTCCAGTGTGGCTACTGCCAGCCGGGCCAGACGCTCGCCGCGACAGCCCTCCTCGCGGCGAACCCGGTTCCGGATGACGCGGCGATCGATGAGTGGATGAGCGGGAACCTCTGCCGTTGCGGAACGTATCCGCGGATCCGGTCGGCGATCCACGCGGCAGCGGACACGTTGGCCGCGGGCACCGATCCCGGTCCGCTCACCGCGCCTGGAGAGCCGGAGGTTCACCGGCTGACGCCTGAGGAGGCGGCGGATCCGGTGCATCCGTACGTGCGGGTGCGCGAGGACGGGACGGTCGTCGTGTTCTCTACCCAGCTCGAGGCGGGACAGGGCATCCATACCGGGTTCGCGACCCTGGTGGCCGAGGAGCTCGACGCTGACTTCGGCTCCGTTCAGGTGGTCAACGCGGCCAACGGAGCCGGCCCGAACGGCGACGTTTACGGCAATCCCGATATCGGTGGGGCGTTTCAGCTCACGGGAGCGTCGAACTCGATGAAGGGCTCGTTCGTCCGTTACCGGCAGGCCGGTGCCCAGGCGCGGGCGCGGCTCGTGGCCGCTGCCGCCGAGTGGTGGCAGGTTCCGGCGAGCGAGATCGAGATCGAACGCGGAGTGCTGTCGCACGTGAGCGGCAAGCGGGCGACGTTTGGGGAGTTGGCCGCGCGGGCCGAGCAGCTTCCCGTGCCTGAGGATGTGCGCCTGAAGGATCCCTCCGAGTTCGGGCTGATCGGTCGTGAGGGCCGGCTGCGCGTCGATGCCCGCGGGAAGATCCTCGGCCGGAGCGGGTTCACGATTGACGTGAGCGTCCCTGGCATGGTGGAGGCGGTCGTGCTTCACCCGCCACGCTTCGGGGCGACGGCCGCCTCGATCGACGATCAGGCGGCGTTGGGTGAGCCGGGGGTGATCGCGGTCGTTCCGATCGAGGAGGGAGTGGCCGTGGTCGGGGAGACGTTCGCCGATGCGCAGCGCGGGTTACGCGCCCTCGAGGTCGAGTGGGACGACACTGGTGCCGAGCGGCGCAGCTCGAGCG
>JALYLP010000286.1 GCA_030774195.1 Actinomycetota bacterium
GGGTGATCGAGATCCGGTGCAGCGCGCAGTTGATCTGCCGGTTGCCGGTTCGGGACAGGCGGTGGCGCACCGTGTTGCTTGACCACACCGGCAGCGGAGCGGTCCCGTTGTGACGAGCGAACGCGTCCTTTGATCGGAAGCGACGCACGTCGGCCACCTCGGCGACGATCTTGGCAGCGGTGAGCGCCCCGACGCCAGGGAGCCCGAGCAGGGTCGGTGCGAGCCCACCGATCAGCTGGGTGATCTCACGCTGGAGCTCGTTGGCTGCGACGGTGAGCTCTCGGATCCTTGCCACCAGGTCGCGCGCGACCCATGCGACGGTCCCCTCGAGCCCTTCCAGCCGGGCAGCCAGGGCGTCCAGGTGCTTGAAGTGGACGAGCGAACGGGGTGCCGGGTCCCAGCTCGGGTCGAGCTCGTGCAGGTGCCAGCGCAGACGGTTGACCTGCGCCGTTCGGTCCTTGACCAGGTCTTCCCGGTGATCCACGAGCAGGCGGAGGTCCCGGGAGGGACCGTCCAAACGGGCGATGGGAAGACCCGGCTCCCGAAGCGCCGCTCGAGCCACCGCCAACGCGTCGATCGGATCGGACTTGCCGTAGGTGCGGGCGGCATCCCGAGCGTGGGCCATCATCTTGGGAGGCACCCGCACGAGCTCCTCTCCGGCTTGGAGCAGGTCGGCCTCCAGGCGCCTGGATAGGTGCCGGCAGTCCTCGACCGCGAACCGGCGCTCAGATCCGAACCCGTCTGCCCAGCGCACGACCTCGAGGTTGGCCTCGGTGGTCGTGGCAAGCGTCGTCTTCTCCCCGAGCTTGCGTCCCGCCTCATCGATCGCCACCACGGTGTGGGTGCGCTTGTGCGCGTCGATACCCAAGATGACCCCGCGTGTACCTTTCTCCTCGAAGGGCAACGAACGGAACCGGTCGGCGGGCACACCTCAGTGGGGGCGAAGCCACGCTCCTATCAAGCCGTTTCGTATGTCCGAGGGGCGGCAAGAGACGTGATGTCCACGAAGGACAGGCAGCCTAAGAGCCAACCCCTCGGACGCTGGCAAGCATGACACTGACGGCGCAGCCTACGGGAAGCCGCTGGCGAACATCCCGTACACGCCCTCACGACCGCGCACACGGGTCGGACAGCCTTGAAACCACGTCTTCCCGGCGCCCTGATTTGAAGCCACCAAGGGGCACGAAGCTGAAGTCAGGCCACTTCCGTCGCAGCCGTCGAGCACCGAAGCGGACCCGACGCGCTATCGGAGCATGGGGCGTTCGCCCCGGCGTCCCTTGCTCCCTCCTGTCTCCGGGTAAGGTTGGAGCCGAAGCTTCCTTTCGAAGGAGGAAGGATGATCACCGCGTATGTGCTCATCCAGGCCGAGGTGGGCAGTTCGGCCGACGTGGGCGCAAAGATCGCACGGATCGAGGGCGTCAAATCCGCCGACGTCGTGACCGGTCCGTACGACGTCATCGCCGTGGTCGGGGCCGCTAGCATGGACGAGCTGGGCAAGCTCGTCGTGGCGAAGATCCAGGTGGTCGACGGGGTAACCCGCACCCTGACCTGTCCGGTCATCAGGTTCTGAGGGCGGTCTGGGTAAGGAGCTTCTCGACCTAAGTCCGATCCCTACAGGCTCGAGCGCCCACACGCGGGGAGTGTTGAAAGAGATTGGCTGGAACGGGGCGGCGACCAGACTCGAGAGTCGCGAGACGAAGGAAGCCGCCATTTGACGAGGATTCTCAGCGTGTGACGATGGGGAGCATCACTGCATATGCGAGCAGCAGAGCGGTCGCTTCCCATCTCGAGAGCACCCTCCCGTTGGCCATGAAGCCCCACGCCGCGATGACGAGCGCCGCCATCAGCCACAGGGGGGCGTCTCCGATCGACGACGCTTCGCTCCTTCCCAAGACCGCCACGGTCGCGCCACCCAGCAGCGCGATGAAGAGGTTTCCGCCGAGGATGTTGCCCACAACGAGGTCGGGGTCGCCTCTGCGTGCCGCCTGGATCGAGGAGACGATCAGCGGCGCCGACGTTCCGACTGCGACGACGGTGAGCCCGACCAACCCCTGCGCGACCCCGAGCCGCTTCGCGAGGTCGGCGCAGGAGCGAACGAGCAGGACGGCGCCTGCGATCATCACCGCCGCGCTCAGGGCCGTTCGGGTGAGCTCACTTGCGAAGCGGTGGGGATGCCGCTCGTCAAAGAACTCCACAACCGCCACGCCGAGCTCATCCTGCGGCTTCGCTTGGCGGGCGTTCAGCAACAGACCAACGAGCGCGATGACCAGCGCGACCGCGAAGGCGAGGCCCGCGGAGCGCGAGGTCCCCCCATGGGCCACGACCGCAAGCAGCAGAACCGCACCGACGCTGAGCGGGACCTCTCGGCGCACGGTCCGGGAGTCCACTCGGACGGGCGCCACCAAGCAGGCGATCGCCAGCCCGAGCGAGACGTTGGCGATGATGGATCCGACGAGGCTCCCCATCGCGATCTGCGAGGAGCCTCGAGCCGTCGCGACGCCGGCGACGATCAACTCGGGCAGGCTCGTCCCGAACCCCCCCACGAGTGCACCCACGACGGTGGGGCGCACCCGCAGGCTCGCGGCCAGCCGGGCGAGCCCGATGACGAACTGATCCCCGGCAACGGTCAGCAGGGCGAGGCTGAGGGCCAACGCGACGACGTCCTCGCTCATGAGAGCGCTCTGGAAACGCCCCAGCTATCCCTGTCCCGCGACAACGTCATGCGACGTAGGCGAGCCCGTCCCAGTAGACGTCGATCCGCCGATGACGTCGGCCGCGGACCTCGAGCTCGAGCTCTCTCGGCAACCCTCGGATCGCGGGATGCAGGAAGACGAGGAACGCCCCTGCGTCAATACGCCGGAACTCGAGTACTCGAGGAGGCGGATCGCACGAAGCTCGAAGCATCGTCAAACAGAGATGGCAGGACCTGCTCGAGTGGGGCCAGACGAAGACCATCCTTCCGGCCGACCTGATGTAGGTGACCGTCTCGGCGGATGCAGTAACTTGGACGTCGTTGCCCGGGGCCGGGGACCGGGGACCCACGCTCCTGATGTCCGGGTC
>JALYLP010000287.1 GCA_030774195.1 Actinomycetota bacterium
TGACGTGACGATCCTCTTCGTCGGCCGACAGGTAGTCGATCTTGGCGGTCACCTTGCCGCCCTCGACCCGCCGGTACGGCGTCTCGATGAATCCGAACTGGTTGATCCGGCCGTAGCTGGACAGCGACCCGATCAGGCCGATGTTCGGACCCTCCGGCGTCTCGATGGGACACATGCGCCCGTAGTGCGACGGGTGGACGTCGCGGACCTCGAACCCGGCCCGCTCGCGGGAAAGGCCGCCCGGGCCGAGTGCGGAGAGGCGCCGCCGGTGCGTGAGCCCGGCCAAGGTGTTGGTCTGGTCCATGAATTGCGACAGCTGAGATGTCCCGAAGAACTCCTTGATGGAGGCCACGACGGGGCGGATGTTGATCAACGTCTGTGGCGTGATCGCCTCGACGTCCTGGGTCGTCATGCGCTCCTTGACGACCCGCTCCATGCGCGAGAGCCCGATCCTGATCTGGTTCTGGATGAGCTCGCCGACCGAACGGAGGCGGCGATTGCCGAAGTGATCGATGTCGTCGGGGTCGAAGCCCTCCTGCCCGGCGTGCAGGTTCACGAGGTAGGCGACCGTCTTGAGCAGGTCCTCGTAGGTGAGGACGCCCTTGTACTTGGGTGCTCCTTGTCCGGTTTCGTCCTTCGCCTGGGGCGCGAGGATCCGGTACCGGAACTGCTCCCACGCCTTCTTGTCGGGGTTGTCGAGCTCACCTGCCGCGCGATGATGCGCGCGCAGCTGCTTCAACAGCTCGCCCTCCGCCGGACCGAGCTTCTTGTCGACCTTGTGACGGCCGACCTTGGCCAGGTCATAACGCTTCGGGTTGAAGAAGAGGTTCTCGAGCAGGGTCTTCGCACTCTCGGCCGTCGGCGGCTCACCCGGGCGGAGCTTCCGGTAGATGTCCTCGAGGGCTTCCTCCTGCGTTTGGACGTGGTCCTTCTCCAGCGTGAGCTTGACCGAGGGAGCGTTGTTGAAGAGCTTGAGGATCTCGTCCTGGGACCATCCGAGCGCCTTGAGCATGACCGTCACGTTCTGGCGGCGCTTCCGATCGATCCGGACGCCGACGGTGTCCTTCTTGTCGACATCGAACTCGAGCCACGCACCGCGACCGGGGATGATCTTCGCGATGAAGACGTCCTTGTCGGTCGTCTTGTCCAGCTCACGGCTGAAGTAGACGCCGGGCGAGCGCACCAGTTGGGAGACGACCACGCGCTCGGTCCCATTGATGATGAAGGTGCCGTGATCGGTCATCATGGGGAAGTCGCCCATGAAGACCTCCTGCTCCTTGATCTCGCCCGTCACCTTGTTGACGAAGGTGGCCTCCACGAACAGGGGCCGCGAGAAGGTGATGTCCTTGTCCCGGCACTCTTCCTCAGAGAACTTCTGGTCGCGGAATTCGTGACGACCGAAATAGAGCTGGAACTGCTCGGTGAAGTCCTCGATAGGGCTGACCTCTTCGAGGACCTCCTTGATCCCTTCACTCAGGAGCCAATCGAACGACTCCCTTTGGATAGCGACGAGATCCGGTAACGGTAGGACCTCATCGAGCTTGGCGAAACTGACACGGTTCCGGGTCGGAACGAGCTGGTCAGGCAAATCTGGATCCCTCCCAGGAGGCTCTGGTGCGCACAGCAGTAGGGCGCGGTGGACAGCACGGCAAACGAGCAGTGTACGCACCGCTGTGGCGTGCGTCAACCACGCCTGCCGGAACCCCGGCTGGGCTGGCGGGCACGGTACGCCTTTCGGGGGCGGCGGTCAACCCGTCAGAGGGCCTATAACCCACTCAGCCTGGACGGATGCCTGGGTGGGCTCAACCGACCCGGACGACCGAGTCCTCGGTTGCCGCCTTGTCGATGCCACCCATCGAACGGACCATCTCGGCGAAGGCGACCCCGAGCTTGCGAGCCTGCTCCTTGGATCCGATCGCCACTCCACGTTCGCCGAGTACGTTGAAGAACTCTTCCATCGCCGCTCGCTCGTCACCGAGCAACGAGGCCTCGGACACGTTCAGGGCGCGTGCCAACCGGTTCAGGGTCTGGATCGACGGCTCGACGTGTCCGTTCTCGTACCGGGACAGTCGGGCCTTGGGGATCCCGGAGAGCTCCTCGAGCTCGGACTGGGAAAGCCCAGCCGAGAGACGAGCCTCGCGAAGCCGGTTGCCGAAATGACGCCCTTGGTCCATATCTGCCCCCTCGGTCGGTCGCGCGCCTGCTGCCGGCGGGAACCTAACACACGGGGTTGCGCCGTGTCGCCGGTGTGCTGCAGCCCAATGTGTCCGAGGACGAGGCCGGAAACCCGGCCCCGCCCTTGCCCCTGGAAGATGGGCGACGGATGCGGCCTACTTGACCTCGACGCTCGCGCCTGCGGCCTCGAGCTGCTCCCGCGCCTTGTCGGCCTGCTCCTTCGCGACCTTCTCGAGGACCGGCTTGGGCGCGCCGTCGACGAGGTCCTTGGCTTCCTTCAGCCCCAGGCTCGTCAGCGCGCGCACCTCCTTGATCACCTGGATCTTCTGGGCGCCGGCTCCCGTGAGGATCACGTCGAACTCCGTCTGCTCCTCCGCCTCCTCGCCGCCAGCGGCAGCGCCGGGGGCGGCCATCATCATCGGTGCCGCGGCCGCGGCCTTCACGTCGAAGGCCTCCTCGAACGCTTTGATGAACTCCGACAGCTCGAGGAGGTTCATCTCCTTGAACTGGTCGAGGAGCTGATCCGTGCTCAGCTTCGCCATCGTCGGTCACTCCTTCCCGTCTTCATCAGGTGACTGGTTCGCAGCTTCTTCCGCCTCGGGCGCTTCGGCTTCGGCTGCCGGCCCGGTCGGCAACGTGGCCTCGTACGCCTCGAGAAGCGACAGGAACCGGGACTGGGCCGAAACGAACGTGGCCGCGGCCCGCGCGATCTCGCCCTTCAGAAGGCCGGCGATCTTGGAGAGCATGACCTCTCGGCTCTCCAGGTCGGCCAGGCGATCCGCCTCGTCGGCCGAGAGCACCTGACCTTCCATGTACCCGCCCTTCAGCACGAGGGTGGGGAACTGCTTGGTGGCCGCCTTGATCGTCTTCGCGGCGCTCACGGCGTCGCCATCGACGAACGCGACCGCAGACGGCCCGGACAGGAGCTCCGTCAGCTCCAACCCGGCCTCGGCGGCTGCGCGTTGCATCAACGTGTTCTTGACCACGGTCAGGCTGGCGTCCGCCTCGCGCAGCGTTCGCCGCAACTCGGTGATGTCGGACACGGTCAGGCCGCGGTACTCGGCGAGCAGCAGGGCCGCGGACCCTTCGATCCGGCGTTTGAGCTCGGCCACCCGTTCGAGCTTCTCGGCTCTCGGCATCGCGCCTCCTCAGGAGATGAAAAACGCCTCTCCGCAGACAGCGGAGACGCGCTCGGAGGCTGCCGTCTCGGGTTCGCTGCCTCGGCAGGTACCCGGAACGGGATTGTGCGCTCGGGAGCGCCCCTGCTGTCTGCGGCTCGCCAAGGATACGGGGGGTCCCGTCGGGCCGACAAGCCGCACCAACCCGGTCCGTTCATCCGCCGCGCCCCGGAGCCGGTGATGCTCCGTTTTCCCAGGTCTCAGGTCTAAAGACCCCTTCGACCTCGGTCGAAAGTCTGAGAGCAACCGTTCCTCCAGCGGTTCAGGTCCGCGTGCACGATCGGCACCCGGGACTTCGAAGCATGGAAGAGGTGGATGTACGTGCCGGGCGAGATGGACGAGATCGTTGCGGAGTTCCTTGTCGAGAGCTACGAGAGCCTCGATCGGTTGGACCGCGACCTCCTCGCGCTCGAACGCGACCCTCACTCCCGCGACGTGCTCGCGAGCATCTTTCGGGCCATGCACACGATCAAGGGCACCTGCGGATTCTTGGGCTTCGTCAAGCTCGAACGGATCGCCCACGCGGCAGAGAGCCTCTTGGCGGGACTTCGCGACGGCTCGCTATCGATCACGCCGCAGATCGCCGGCGCGCTCCTGTGTACCGGTGATGTCTTGCGCGGGATCTTGCGACAGATCGAGGCGAGCGGCACCGACGGCGAGGACGACCATGATGCGCTCGTCGAGGAGCTCGAGCGGCTGCAGGAAGCGCCGGGAGGCACACGCCAGGCAACAGCCCCCGACACCGACGCGCAACCGGCGCCCCAGCCGGCGGGGTCGGGCCGAGGCGCCCGGATGCGAACCGCCGTCGCCGACACGACGGTCCGTGTCGACGTGAGGTTGCTGGACCGGCTGATGACCCTGGTCGGCGAGCTGGTGCTCGCGCGCAACCACCTGGTGGAGTTGGCGTCGGACCGGGCGGACCCGTCGCTCGCGTCGGCCACGCAGAGCATCGACCACATCACCGCCGAGCTTCAGGAAGGCGTGATGAAGACGAGGCTTCAGCCGATCCGCACCGCGTGGGGCACGTTCCCTCGCGTCGCCCGCGACCTTGCCGTCGCGCTCGACAAGCGTGTGCGGATCGAGACCGTCGGCGATGACACCGAGCTGGATCGCTCGATCATCGAGGCGATCAAGGACCCCTTGACGCATCTCGTGCGAAACGCGGTCGACCACGGCATCGAGGAACCCGAGGTTCGGGTCGCGGCGGGAAAGCCCCAAGAGGGCGTCGTGCTTGTCCGCGCTTACCACGAGGGGGGTCAGGTCACGATCGAGGTGTCCGATGACGGTGCTGGGATCGACCTGGACGCCGTGCGGACGAAGGCCGTCGAGCTGGCTTCCATGACGCCGGAACAGGCGAGACGGATGTCTGAGCGGGAGGTGATCGATCTGCTCTTCATCCCCGGACTCTCGACGGCGGACCGTGTGACGACGGTATCCGGCCGCGGCGTCGGGATGGACGTGGTTCGCACCAACATCGAGCGGATCGGCGGAAGCATCGATATCTCCAGCCGCCAGGGAGAGGGCACCACGTCCAAGATCCGGATCCCCCTCACCCTCGCCATCATCCCGGTGCTCATCGCTACGGCCGGGGACGAGCGCTTCGCGATCCCGCAGGCCAACCTGGTGGAGCTCGTCGGCATCGTCCCGGGATCGATCGAGACCCTCCACGACGTCCCCGTCTTCCGCCTCCGCGACCGGTTGCTGCCGGTCATCTCCTTGGCGCACGAACTCGACCTCGAAGGCGGTGAGGATGGGTCGCCCGCCGGACGCTTCCTCGTGGTGCTCCAAGCCGACGACCGGCAGCTCGGGCTCGTTGTCGACGGACTCAACGATCCGTCCGAGATCGTCGTGAAACCGCTCGGACCGCACCTGCATGGGCTCGAGGTCTTCGCGGGCGCCACGATCCTCGGCAACGGGCACGTCGGGCTGATCCTCGACGTGGTTGGGCTCGCCGATCGGGCCGGGATCGTCGGCGCCGTCCATGAGCGAGCGCTCGACCTCGAAAGACACGCGGAGGGAGCCGAAGAGGCTCCAGCGTTGCTCGTGTTCGCCGATCCAGCCGGCGGCCGCATGGCCGTCCCGCTGGACCTCGTCGATCACCTCGAAGAGTTCCCTCGCGCGATCGTCGAAGGCGCAGGCCTTGACGAGGCCGTCCCCTATGGCGATCGGATCTTGCCGCTCGTCCCGCTGCACGAACTCTTGGTCGAGCGGAGGCGTGAACCTCGCCCGGCCGGCGAGGACATGCCGCCCGAGCTGCAGGTCCTGGTGCACCGTCGAGGGGAAGACCTCGTCGGGATCGTCGTGGGACGGATCATCGACATCGTGGAGCAGCCTCTGGAGCTGCAGGCCGCCAGCCGTCCCGGAGTGAGTGCAACGATGTTCGTGCAGGGACGGATCACCGAGATCATCGATCTGCCCGGCCTGCTCGACGCGCGTGAGGAACGCCGTCGCCTCGACGTCTCGGCGAGTGCGGGAGCCGCTTCATGAAGCGGCTGGCAACGTTCACGGTCGACGGACGCTTCCTCGGGGTCGACGTCACCAGGGTTCGGGAGGTGCTGCGTCCCCAGGAGCTGACGCGGGTTCCGCTCGCGCCGCCCCAGATCGCGGGGCTCATCAATCTCCGCGGCGAGATCGTGACGGCGTTCGACCTCGGCGTGGCGCTCGGACGGCGGCGGCGCGGCCACGAAGAGCGACCGATGAACGTCGTCGTGACGACCGAGCACGGTCCCGTGAGCATGCTCGTTGATGCCGTGAGCGACGTGCTCGACTTGGAAGAGGACGCTTTCGAGCGGCCGCCATCGACGCTCCGAGGGGCCGCACGGGACCTGATCCTCGGCGCCTACAAACTCGACGGCCGGCTCCTCCTGGAACTTGACCTGGATGAAGCGATCAGAACCACGAGCCCCTCGGGGATCGATGCGGAGGTGGACGACCGATGAGGTTTGGGCGGAAGAAGGATCGCGACGCGAGCTTCGGGCAACCGATGTCCCGGCAAGCGAGACGGTTCCGGTGGACCGTGAGCAGGAAGATCATGGCGCTCGGCCTCGCGGGCCTCTGCGCGGCACTCGCCGTGATGCTCGTTCAACGAGTGGCGATCCGGTCGCTCGCCGCCGCGAGCGACCGGACGGCGGCGACCGCCGCCGCGGTGCGGGCGGGGATGCAGGCCGACATGATGCAAGACGCGATCCGGGGTGACGTGTACCTCGGGATGCTCGCGGGAGGGCCGGAACCGAGACTCGACGCGACGACGATCGAACGAGACGGTCAGACCCTGCTGGGCAGCCTCGCCGCCGCCCAGGCACAGCTGCAGGATGACCCCGACATCGTGGCGCGGTTCCGGATCGTGGTGCCGGTCGCGAAGACCTACGTCGAGAGCGCGAGGCAGCTCGCCATCCTGGCCGGTACCGATCGCTCATCGGCGCTCGCGCAGCGCGCCTCGTTCGAACAGTCGTCGCAGGACCTCCGGTCGATGCTGAGCGACCTCACGGACGTCATCCAGGCCCGAGCCTCGCAAGCCGCGAGCGACGCGAACGCCGTCGCCGAGCGCGTGCAGGCGAT
>JALYLP010000288.1 GCA_030774195.1 Actinomycetota bacterium
CGTGGAATGGCGACGTCTCACTCGCTCACCAAGTTCTAGGCGACGGTGCGATGGACATCCTCTACGTGCCCGGCTGGCTCTCCAACGTCGACATCATGTGGGAGAGCCCCGAATACGAGACCTTCCTTCGGAGGCTCGCCTCTTTCTCGAGGCTCATCGTGATGGACCGGAGGGGTTATGGCTGCTCAGAGAGGTTCTCACCACATGACGTCACCCCGCTCGAGGTGCACGTGGACGACGCGATCGCCGTGCTAGATCACGTGGGATCCGAACGAGCAGCGTTCTTCAGCTTCGACGAGGGAACATTCATCGGTTGCCTGCTCGCAGCGTCGCATCCAAGACGGATATCCCACCTCCTGCTGCTCGACCCGTGCCCGTGCTGGACCCGCAACGAGGAGATCACATGGGAGTGGTCAGCGGAGCACTGGCGATCAAAGATCGAGGAGGACCGCCAAGGGTGGGGGTCCTACGAGACCTCGCGGGAGGAGGCTCCCAACGCACCAGAGAGGGTCCTTCGATGGGAAACCAAGTTCGCCCGCCAATCACAGAGCCCAGGCGCGGCAGCCGCCGAAACGACCAAATACAGTCAGACGGACGTCAGGCAAGTGCTGCCATCGATCCCCGTCCCGACGCTCGTGGTCTATGGAAGCAAGCGCTCGTCCGACTCCATCGATGTGCGCAGTCCGAGGTACGTCGCTGAACACATCCCGAACGCCAATTTCGTTGAGGTCGAGATAAACCACCTTCCGTGGGCCGAAGGTCGGGAAGCTCTCTGTGACGAGATAGAGGAGTTCCTCACAGGAACCCACTCTCACCTTGATCTAAGACGGATCCTCACGACCGTGTTGTTCACCGATATCGTCGGTTCGACCGAGCAAGCGGTTGAACTCGGCGACGCCGCCTGGAGCGGCTTGGTGGCACAACATCACATGATCGTGCGCGAGCAGCTAGCTCGATTCCGGGGCGACGAGGTCGATACCGCGGGCGACGGCTTCTTTGCGATCTTTGATGGTCCCGCTCGCGCAGTGTCTTGCGCGCTAGCGGTCTCTGAGACCCTTCGCAGCGTCGGGATCGAGATCCGCGCTGGGGTGCACACGGGTGAGGTCGAACTTGTCGCGTCTGCCGTTCGTGGTATCGCGGTCCACATCGGAGCGAGAGTTGCGGCCCTGGCTGATGGGGGCGAGGTTCTCGTGTCCTCTACGGTCAAAGACCTCGTGGCGGGCTCGGGGCTAGCGTTCGAGGATGCTGGTGAACACGAACTGAAAGGGGTCCCCGACCGCTGGCGCCTTTACAAGGTCGTCAACTGATAGGAAGGGGCGGGGGCGGAGCCGTCATGCGTCGATCTCAGACGACCTTCTTGCTGGCGTCTGTGCCGGCGAGATCGCGCTCGCGGCCAGGGCCGCCGATGCCGCTTTGGTGCTGTAGGGCGATAAGGGGTCATGATCTTCTACTTTCGGCCCCTACCCCGAGTTAGACCGAACGAAGTACGTTGGTATCACCCCAGTGGGCGCGCCACTTCCTTGACGGTATGAAGGGAAGGACCATGGAACAGCCCCAGCCCCAGCCCCCGTCCCAACCAGATCTCCCGCCGGCAGATCCCATCCGAACGGCGCCTTCCTTCAGGATCGTGCGGAAGGGGTTCGACCAAGAGCAGGTCTTGGGCCATCTGCGCCTGGTCGGACAGCGCGTCTCTGATCTGGAGTCGAGGCTCGACCGCGGACAGCGGGACCTTCAGCAGGTACGTGTCGGACTGGAGCAGTCGCAGCGCGACCGCGATCAAGCGCGTAGAAAGGTCGATGAGTTGCGGCAGCAGATCGACTCGTCGCCGCCCCCGCACGGCGACCCGTACGAAGGTATCTCCGAACACGTGCTCCAGCTCGTCCGTGAGTTCGATCGGGACGTCGAGCTTCTCCGAGGGAAGGCCGACCTGGAGTCGAGGCGACTCGTTGCGGAGGCAAGGACGGACGCCGCCAACAAGCGCATCGAGGCCATGGAAGCGGAGAAAGAGACGCGGGCACTCGCCGAGCGCGTACTCAAGGAGGCTCGAGACGAAGCGGCGAACGTGAAGGCGCAGCTGGCGCCGCTCCGCGAGTGGACGATGAGTCAGGCGCAAGCCATCCGCGAGCGCATGCGGTCGTCGCTCTTAGAGCTCGACGCCGTCATGGTCGAAGGAGCGGATCAGGAGCCGGTGATCATGCTCGGCGAGGCTAAGGAGGGCCAGCCGGGAGAAACGCGGGAGGAACACGCGGTCCCAGGAGACAGCCCAAGCCTGCGGCAAGGCATGTAGATACCGGCGCCGCGCCGGAGCTTGTTCCCTTCCGGAGCTGGCCACAGGATCGATCTTCGTTCATCACGTAAGCAGTGATCGAGGTACGCGCTGAGACGGCTCCGCCTCCGCCGCCGCCCACCGTCCGGGGCCTGGGCGATCGAGGAGGTCGGGGACCGTCAGGACGGTGAAATCCCCGGGCTCGACGGATCGCAGCTCCTCGGGCAGAACGGGGAACGACACCGTCGCGTCATCACGAGCGCGTGGCGAATATGGAGCGACCACGGTCGCTCCGATCGAGTTCCGCGACGGATCGAGCATGACTCTCCCGCCGCGGTTCGCCTTCCTGAACGCAGCGGTCACAAGATCGGGCCGTCGCTCCTCGACGATCTGCGTCAGCCGGGTTGCGGCGTGCCGAAGCTCCTCCGGTGATACGTGTCGCCTGATCGGCATGACGACGTGCAGGCCCTTCCCGCCAGAGGTCTTGACGAGCGTCGTCAGTCCGAGGTCGTCGGTCACTTCGAGGACCAACAGCGCCACCTCCACCGCGGCGTCGAACGCACCCTCTGGTGGATCGATGTCGACGGTCAGCTGATCCGGTCGCTCGAGCCGGTCGCGTCGCACGGGCGCCGGATGGAACTCGAGCGCGGCCTGGTTCCCCAGCCAGGCGAGCGTCGAAGCGTCGTTGCAGACCGTGTACGCGACCTCGCGCTTGGCGCTCGGGGCCGGGATGGCGACGGTGCGGATCC
>JALYLP010000289.1 GCA_030774195.1 Actinomycetota bacterium
GGTCTTCATGCCCGCTCGAGCCAGGTAGAACGAGGCGGTCAGGCCGTTGTGGCCACCGCCGACCACGATGGCGTCGTAGCGGCTCTCGCTCATGCGATCGGACGTCCGGACCATGGAACCAGGGCCAAGAACCCAGGGACGACGCGCGGCACGGTACGCGACCCACGTGGAGCGGGTCAACGCGTGGCGGTGACCCGATGTCAGAGGGTGAGCGACGCGGGCGGGATGCCCGGATCGACATCCTGACCCTTGTAGATCGTCTCCCCGAAGCGGGACACGTCCCCCAGGCGATCGAGCCACGTGGATGCGAAGACGGCGGAGAACTCCGGGTCGTCCAGCAGATCCTGTTCGATCGCGTTCCGCGGGACGTACGGTCCGATGTTCTGCCGGTACGTGAGGTGTCGGATGTGCGCCGCCACGTCGTCGAGCGATGCGCCCGCGTCACGGAGCCCCGGGACGTTCATGTAGACCTCGCTCGGCCACACGGCCTGCACGACCGAGGTCGGACCGCCGCCGAACGCCTCTTCGATCGAGCGCGTGAGCTGGATCGGGTCGAGGCGCACGCCGTTCACCGCATCGGGCAGCGGGCACTGGCCGTGGTCCGCGGTGACGATCAGGACGTACTCGCCCGGGTACCGGGCCTCGAGGTCCTCCACCAACCGCCCGAGCTGCTCGTCGACCGTTCGCAGCATCAGGCCTTCCCACTCGGAGTACATGTTGTAGATGTGCCCGGTGTAATCGGGGGACTTGTACGTGGTGTAGAGGAGCGACGGACCCCCGACCCCGATCGGCTCGGAGTCGAGCGTCGCGACGAGCAGGTCGTGCTGGTACTCCACGACCGGAGGACTGCAGCAGGGCGATTGACCCCCCTGCGGGTCGAACTGCCGATCCCATCCGGGTGAGGTGAGGGTCGCCTCCTTCGCAGCGAAGTCCGTCTGATGGGCCTCGAGGACATCGAGTCCGGGGCTCGTCGCGGGCAGACGGAAGAGCTGCGGGTTGTGTGGGGCCCAGCTTCCCGCCGTCTCGTCCCAGTACACGCCGACGGGTTTCTGGTCCGCAGCTCGGTTGGGGCCGCCGAAGCCGATCATGCCCATGTGCCAGATCTGATAGCCGACCTGCCCGACCCACGCCCGGTTCCCGGTCGCGTCGGAATACAGGTCGGCGAGCGTGGGCTCGAGGATGTCCGACGGATCGGCGGCGCCCGGTTCCCCGTACGCCTTGCGGGAGCCGCTCGCATCGGCCCGGATGTTGTGACCGGTGATCCCGTGCATGCTGGGGAACGTTCCCGTGCCGATCGTCGCGTGCGCACAGGCCGTGATCGCGGGGAACGAGCCGGTCAGCGCGTTGCGATAGTTGGCACCCTGGCCCATCAACTTCTTCAGGTTCGGCCAATCGTTGGGCCAATGCCGCAGAACGTTCCATCCCCCGCCGTCGAAGACGTAGGTGACGACGATCTTCGGTGGACGCCTGGTCGATACGAGACCGGGAAGCACCCTGCCCCCGCGACCGTCCGGCCAGCCGTCGAACCCGATGAGCTGAGCGGTGGTCGGCGCGAGGTCGGCGAGCGAGACCCGCTCGGCGGAGTCGGACCGCTCAACGATGCCCGGGCCGTAGACGACGAGCGGGATCCGCTCCAGGTACATCCACACCGACGCATGGCTCGTCCGCGGATCCTGCGGAACGAGCGAGAGCGACTCCGTCGCGTAGTTCGCACTGTTGAACGGGGAAACCAGCAGTTGGATGTCGCCGGAGCGTCCGGGGTGGTACGCGCGCCGGACGAGCTCCATGTACTCGCCGCCCAGATCGGTCGCGGCAGCATCCTGCACGCTCACGGCATCTGGACGGGTCAGCTTGGCCGCGACGCGGCCGAGCGTCGCGCCGCCGGCGACCCACGCGAGACCACCGAGTCCCGTCCAGACCAAGAACCGACGTCGCGACGGGTCGTGATCGTCCCCGAGGTACCCGCGCCCGGCCGCCCACCGGATCAGCAGCAGTCCGACGATCCACACGGCGACCCCGGCGGCTATGCCGGTGACGAGGCTTCCGAGCGCAACGACTACGGCGGCAACGGCTCCGCCGAGCAGGGCGAAGGCGACGAGCGAACGAGGGAACCGGCGCGTGGCCACGGCTAACTATGGTCGCAGAAGACAACGCGAGGGACGACGCAGCCGAGGTTGCGTTCCCGTGTCGGCTCTCAGGTCCGCTTGCGCGGGAGGTCGAGGAACGGCAGCGGGACCACGGTCGCGGCGACCTTGCCCCGTTCGCCCTCCACGCTGTACTCCACCGACACCCGTGAGCCGGGCCTCTCGTGGGCCTTGTCGAGGGAGCCGAAGCCGACCATCTTCTTGACCGTCGTCCCCCACGTGATCGATGTCGCGCGGCCGATCTGCCGACCCTCCCGGTAGACCGGGACCGGTGCGCGGTCCACGAACTGCGAGATCATCGGTGCGAGGCCGTGCTTGGCGAACATCCCCTCGATGCCGGCCCAGTCCAGCTCCAACCCGACGAGGCGTCTGGCCGGACCGCCGGCCGCACGCTCGGCCACGAGCGCCCGTTTCCCGGTGAACTCCGCCTGCTTCCCGAACTCGACGAGACGTCCCAGACCGATCTCGAACGGGGAGTAGTTCTGTTCCGGGCTGATCGCATGGAGAGCGCTCGTGTACTCGGCATCGATCAGGATCAATCCGGCTTCCACCCGGGCAACATCGAGCGCCCGGATCCCGGCGGGGAAGATCCCGTACGCCTCGCCGGCGTCGAACACGCGATCCCAGACGGCGATCGCGCCCGCGACCGGGATCCACAGCTCGTACCCGCGGTCGCCGGTGTACCCCGTGCGGGTCACGCTGACGTTCACGCCGGCGATCGAGGTCCGCCGGTGACGGAAGTACCGGACGTCGGTCCAGTCCTCACCGGTCGCGGCCTCGAGGACCTCCCTGCTCAACTTGCCCTGTAGCGCGAGAGCTCCGAGGTCATCGGTGACGTCGGAGATCTCCACGTCTAGGGCGGTCGCGTTCATGAGGAACCAGCGGTAGCACGGGTCCGCGGAGGTCACGCGGTACTCGTCGGTCGCGAGCCGGGTGACCGTACCGTCGTCGAGGATCTTCCCGTCCTCGTCGCACCAGGGCGTGTAGAAGACCTGGTCGACCTGGAGTCTCGAGATGTCGCGGGTGAAGACCCGGTCGAGGAGCCGGGCAGCATCCAGGCCCGCGACGACGTACTTGTACAGGGGGCTCGTGTCGATCACCGCGGCGGCCTCGCGGATCGCGCTGTACTCGATGTCGTGGAAGTCGGCGTACACCTGGGCGGCGAAGTACCCGGCCCACTCTCCCCAGACCTCGTTGCGGTTCAGCTCCCGCTGCCGCGGATAGAAGGCGGTTCCGACCGACACCCTGTGAGCCTCCTCGGACGTCTCCGCGCGAGAGCCTACGCGAGCCGAGGCGGGAGCCGTTCGGACGGCTTGACTTGCAGTCAAGGGCTCGTTGGTGCGGCATCGGGGGCGCGGCTAGCATGAGCGCCCAAGCGCGAGCGCGCCCACGCCGGTGGCCGTTCGCCTCCGGTCGCCGGAGGGGGGTTCGATGGCGAAGCGGTACGACGCGGTCGTGATCGGTGGCGGCCACAACGGCCTGGTGAACGCGGCGTACCTGGCTCGATCCGGGCTCAAGGTCCTGGTGCTGGAGCGCCGCCATATCCTCGGCGGCGCGACCCTCACCGAGGAGATCGTCCCCGGCTTCCGCTTCTCGGTCTTCTCCTACGTCGTGTCGTTGCTGCGGCCCGAGATCATCCGCGAGCTCCAACTCCCCAAACACGGCTTGGAGATCCTGCCGCTGGACGGCACGATCACGCCGCTCGACGACGACTACCTCTGGCGCGTCAACGATCACGGCACGACCATCCGCGAGCTACGGCGCTGGTCGCTCAACGACGCCGAGGCCTACGAGGAGTACGGCCCCCTGATGGCGGAGATGGGCCGATTCATCAAGCCCATCCTTTCCGTGCCGCCGCCCGACCCGGGCAAGCTCTCGCCGGGAGAGTGGTTGCCCCTCACACCACTCGCGAAGCAGTTCCGGGACCTTCCCAAGCGCCTGCAGACGACGTTCATCCAGTTGATGACGATGTCGGCGGCCGACTTCCTCGACCAGTGGTTCGAGACCGAACCGCTGAAGGCGACCATGAGCGCGAGCGGGATCATCGGAACGTTCCAAGGGCCGCGCTCACCAGGCACCGCATACGTCCTGTTGCACCACTACATGGGCGAGATCGACGGCGCCTTCCGCGCCTGGGGGATCCCGCGCGGCGGGACCGGCGCGATCGCGTACGCGATCGCCGGGGCTGCGTTGGCCGAGGGCGTGGAGATCCGCACGGAAGCGCCCGTCGCCCGGATCAGGACGCAAGGAGGGCGCGCGACCGGCGTGGTGTTGGATTCCGGCGAGGAGATCGAGGCGGGCGTCGTGATGTCCTCGCTCGACTCTCGCTGGACGTTCATCAAGCTCCTCGACGACTCCGTGCTGGATCCGGCCTTCAAGGCTGAGGTGCTCCGCTACAAGTACCGCGGTTCATCCGGCAAGGTGAACCTCGCACTCGACGGTCTGCCCGAGCTCGCGTGCAAGCCCGGCAAGGGAGCGTGGCTCCGGGGCGCGATCTCGTTCTCCCCGAGCATCGACTACATCGAGCACGCGTACGACGACGCGAAATACGGGCGGCCGTCGGCGCGTCCCTACATCGACATGATCATCCCCACCCTGGTCGACCCCTCGATGGCGCCGCCCGGCCAGCACGTCATGAGCTGCTTCGTCCAGTACGCGCCGTACCACCTGGCCGACGGTGACGTGTGGGACGACGCCAAGCGGGAGGCGTTCGGCCAGAACGTGATCGACACGATCGAGGAGCGGTTCCCCGACATCCGTCGCCACATCGTGGGGCATCAGTTCGTCACGCCGAAAGACATCGAGGACATCACGGGCCTCTCCGAGGGCAACATCTTCCAAGGGGAGCTTTCGTTGGAGCAGCTCTTCTTCAACCGACCGGTCCCGGGATGGTCCCGGTACCGCACACCGGTGCGGGATCTCTTGATGTGCGGGTCCGCCACGCACCCCGGGGGCGGCATCATGGGCGCGCCTGGGCGGATCTCGGCGCTCGAGTACCTGAAGGAGAAGCGCAAGGGCCGGAGAGCGGCCTGATGACCAGGGTGAAGACGATCGACACCGTCGTGATCGGCGCGGGCCACAAC
>JALYLP010000290.1 GCA_030774195.1 Actinomycetota bacterium
GAGCTCACGCTCCTCGCGCGACAGCTCCCTCGGCGTCACCACGTGAAGCGTCACGAACAGGTCGCCCCTCCCCCGCCGGTTGAGGTTGGGGATACCTTTGCTCTTGAGACGGACGATCGTTCCGGAATCGGTCCCCGGGTCGACGCGGACGGTCTCGGTCCCGTCGATCCCCTCGATCTGGACATCGCCGCCGAGCGCCGCGTGCGTCACCGAGACGTCCAGGACCGCGAACAGATCCTGCCCGCGACGCTCGAACCGCTCGGCCGGCTCGACCTCCAGACGGACGAACAAGTCGCCGGCCGGCCCTCCGGAGACCCCCGCGTGCCCGCTGCCGGTGACGCGGAGCTCCATCCCGTCGGACACGCCGGCCGGGATCTCGACCGCGACTGTCGACGGCCGGCGGATCCGGCCCTGGCCCATGCACGTTTCGCACGGGTCGGGGATCTCCTGACCGGTCCCATCGCAGGTCTCGCACGGCGACGCCGTCATCAGTGTCCCGAAGACGCTCCGTCGCACGCTCTGGACCTCCCCGGTCCCCCCGCACGTCCGGCACGCGATCGGCGCCGTGCCGGGTTCGGCCCCGTTGCCCAGACACCGATCGCAGACGACGAGCCGCTTGAGCTCGACGTCCTCCCGGACCCCGAACGCGGACTCTTGGAACGACAGGCGGATCCGCACGCCGACGTCCTCGCCGCGTCGCGTGCGCGTTCGTGGACCGCGACGCCGCGACCCGATCCCGCCGAAGCCGGCTTGCCCGAAGAACATCTCGAAGATGTCCGAGATGTCGGCGAACGGCTGGCCGCCCGGGCCACCCGTGCCGAACGCGTCGTAACGGGCCCGCTTGTCCGGGTCCGAGAGGATCTCGTAGGCGCCGGCGACCTCTTTGAAGCGCTCCTCGGACCGCGGCTCGGCATTCACATCCGGGTGGAGCTCACGCGCCAGGCGCCGGTACGCTTTGCGGATATCCTCGACGCTGGCATCGCGCCCGATGCCGAGGATCTCGTAGAGATCGCGTGCCGGAGCCATGACCTACTGGTCGAGCTCCGTCGCGGCCTCGGACAGGCGCTCCGCGACCGCGCGGACCGACGCCATCGCCGACAGGTAGTCCATCCTCGTCGGCCCCACGATCCCGATCGTGCCGAGGTTGACCTCGCCCGCCCGGAACGGCGCCGTGACGATCGAAGCCTCCCATCCGCCGGTCGTCGGATGCTCCGCCCCGATGGTCACGCTCACGTCGTCGGCCGCGACGTCGTGCAGCACCTGGAGCATCTCCTGTTCGCGCTCGAGGGTCTCGAACAGGCGCCGGAGGGTCTCCCGCCGCCAGGTCTGCGCTTCATCGGCGAGGTTCGCGACGCCGCCGACCATGACGTGGGTGGCGTGCTCCCCGCGCGTCGCGACGCGTAGCACGTCGGCGACCATCAACAGCAGATCGTGCTCATCGGCGGTCACCGTCGCCGCCAGCTCCAGCAGCTTCGCCTGTGAGTCCGAATACGTCTTGCCCCGCAGGCCGCGGAGCTTCCGCTCTGCCCCGTGGAACGCATCCGCGCTCCAATGCTCGGGACGATCGAGGATCTGCTTGTCGACCCGACCGTGCTGCCCGACCGCGAGCACCATCATCGTGGGGCCCATGTCGATCAGCTCGAGCCGCACGAGCTGCTCCTCGGCTGCCCCTGGCGGGACGGCGACCCCGGCGTACTGGGTCAACCGGGACAGCAGCATCACCGAGCCTTTGAGCACCTCTTCGAGGTCCAAGATCGCCTTGGCGAAGTGGGATGCGATGGCCCTGCGCTGGACGTCCTTGAGCCGGCCGCGCGCGGGCAACGTATCGACGTAATGCCGGTACCCCGCGTCGGTCGGGATCCTCCCGGCCGACGTGTGTGGGTGGCTGAGGAACCCGAGTTCCTCGAGGGCGGCCATCTCGTTGCGGATCGTGGCGCTCGACACGCCGAGGCCGGCACGTTCGGCGATCGTCTCCGAGCCGACGGGCTCGCCGGTCCGGACGTACTCCTCGACGATGGTGTGCAACACGGCAGCCTTACGCTGCCCGAGCTCTCCACGGTCCGCCATGCTCTGATGATAGCTGGCACTCTCATCCCCAGAGTGCTAAGGAGCGGGCTCAAGGAGGGCTTTCGGCTCCCTAGCAGGGGATCGCGGGAGCGGACAGGGCCTGGGCCATTGCTGCCGCGGCCGCCGTGTCGTCGCCACCTTGGGTCTTCAGCGCGTCCCGGTATCCGATGACCGCCCGCTGAAGCGTCCGAACGGTGTCCGCCAACTGGAGGTTGCCGGAGGCTTCGATCGCATCGGCGTCGGCGGCTAGCTCGGCGGCCACGCGCGTGAACGCGTCGACCCGAGGGGTCTGGAGGTCGCGCAGGTGCAGGCACATCGCGGCGACGGGATCGGCGCCGGTGGTCTCGCCGCCCCGGGTAAGGAGGAATGACCCCAACACGATGGCGGCGATCGCGACGAGCGCGATGACGCCCAGCCGGAACCTCCGGCTCCGTTCTGCTTCGGAGCTTCCGGCCGGCGGCGTCGTGGGGGGAACGGCGGCCGGGGCCGGCGCCACGTCGGCGGGCGCACCATGCTGATGCCCGCAGTTCGGACACGTCCACGCCGTCGTCCCGAGCGGCATGTGGAACCGCTGGTCACACTTCTCGCACGTGGCGAACACCCATCGCGCACCGCATCGCACACAGGTGTAGCCCTCGACGCCGGCTTCGATCGGCTGGCGCGTCTCGCAGCGCGGGCAGGTGACCTCCGACATGGGCGCTCACGATACCCAAGGGCATCGACGCTTCCGAGGCAACCCCGCCCCCGGCTCGCGCGTCCTAGGCTCGGTCGAGGGGGCACGGTGGACGAGGTCGAGCTCCGGGGATTCCTGCGCGAGCAGTACCCGCGCCTGGTCGGCGCGGTCGCTCTGGTGACGGGTGACGCCGCCTCGGCCGAGGATGCCGTCCAGGAGGCGATCGTGCGGGCGTGGGAGCGGACCGAGCGCGGAGAGTCGATCGTTGCACTCGACCGCTGGGTCGCGGCGGTGGCGATGAACCTCTCCCGGAGCCGTCTGCGGCGCCTCCGCGTGGAGCGACTCGCGCGGCCCAGGTTGGTCGCCGCGCCACCGGTCCAGCCGAGCGGGGATCGGATCGACGTCGCCCGCGCGCTGGCGGATCTTCCCCGTCGCCAGCGCGAGGTGGCCGTCCTCCGCTACCTCCTCGATCTCAGCACCGAAGAGATCGCGAAGCAGATGCGCACGAGCGAGGGCACCGTGAAGAGCCAGCTCTTCAAGGCGCGCGCGCACCTGGCGGAGACGCTCTCGCTCGTTGAGGACACCGATGAGGAGAACAGCCATGCCGACTATCGATGATCAGCTGAGGACCCGGATGCAGGAGGGAGCGCCGCGGCCCGCCGGCGCCGGCGATCTCATCGAGCGCCTCGGCGCGCGCAAGCGGCGTCGGGCCAGCCTGAGGAGGGCAGGAACGGTCGGGCTGGTCG
>JALYLP010000291.1 GCA_030774195.1 Actinomycetota bacterium
GGTCGAGGCCGCGCAGGATCCACCGTTCAGCCGCCGCGAGAGTCATCTGATCGCGACGGGGATCCTCGACTCGCAACGGGTCACGATCGACGGGGCCGACCACGTCGTGAACCTGCGGCAGCCGGAGCGCTTCGACGAAGCGGTGCTGGGGTTCCTGGCCGCGGTCCGGCCCGAGCGCTGAACCGACCGCCTAGCGCTTGTGCGCTTCCTCCCGGGACCGCTGGTACTCCTCGATCACCTTCGACGCGAGGTGCGAGGGCATCTCCTCGTAGTGGGAGAACGTCATGGCGAACGCGCCGCGGCCACCGGTCATCGATCGAAGATCGATCACGTACCGGGCGACCTCGGCCTGCGGGACCAACGCGTTGATCCGTTGCTTCCCGCCGCCGATCTGCTCCATCCCCTGGATCTTGCCTCGCTTCGCGTTCAGGTCGCCCATGATGTCCCCCGTGAAGGTCTCGGGGACGACGACCGAGAGCTGCACGATCGGCTCCAGCAGGACGACGCCCGCCTTCTCCACCGCCTCCTTGAGCGCGAGCGACCCCGCGATCTGGAAGGCCATGTCCGATGAGTCGACCGTGTGGAACTTCCCGTCCACGAGCGTGACCTTGATGTCGACCATCGGGTTCCCGCTGATCACGCCCTCGGCCATCGTCTTGACGATGCCCTTCTCGATCGATGGGATGAACTGCTGCGGGATCGCGCCACCCGTGATCTTGTCCTCGTAGACGAACCCCTCGCCACGGGGGAGGGGTTCGAGCTCGATGCTGCAGATCGCGTACTGGCCGTGTCCACCCGTCTGCTTCACGTGTCGACCCTGCGCCGCCGCCTTGCCGTGGACGGTCTCCCGGAACGCGATCTTAGCCGGGGTGTGTCGGACGTCCACCCCGAACTTGGCCCTGAGCCGGCTCATCTGCACATCCAGGTGCGCCTCGCCCATGCCGTAGATCACGAGTTCGTGGGTCTCCTCGTTGCGCGCGACGTGGAAGGAGGGATCCTCTTCGCGGAGCCGCGCGAGTCCGGTGGCGAGCTTGTCCTCGTCGCCCTTGGTGGCGGGCGAGATCGCGTACGCGAGCAGCGGCTCGGGGAGCTCGACGGGTTGGAGCTGGACCGGGTCGTCTTTCGTCGACCACGTGTCGCCCGTGTGTGAGGCCTGCAGCTTGGCGACCGCGCCGATGTCACCGGCGGGCACCTCGGCGATCGTTTCGTGCTCTTTCCCCTTCTGCGTGAACAGCTGACCGAGCCGCTCCTCCGTGTTCTGCGTCGCGTTGTAGATGGAGCTGTCCGGCCGGATGCGCCCGCTGAACACCCGGAACATCGTGACGTGACCGACGAACGGGTCCGAGACGGTCTTGAACACGAACGCGGTGGTGGTGGCGGCGGGATCGCACGGACGCTCCTTCGCCTCGCCCCCTTTCCCGATCACCGTGATCGGGCCCCGATCGAGCGGTGAGGGGAATTCCTCCACGATGAAGTCGAGGAGCCGGTCGATCCCGATCGCCTTCGCAGCCGACCCGACGAACACCGGAGCCAGACGTGCCGCGGCGAATCCCGCCTTCGCGCCGCTCACGATGTGCTCCTCGGGGAGCGTCCCCTGCTCGAGGTACTCCTCGATCAACGCGTCGTCGGACTCGGCGACCGCCTCGACCAGCTTCTCGCGCGCGGGATCCGCCATCGCGTGGATGTCCTCGGGCCACTCGGATTCCTCGGCCATGGGTCCGCTCGGATAGAGGTCCGCCTTCTCGTGGAGCAGGTCGGCGATCCCGCCGAACTCGTGCTCCTGTCCGATCGGCAGCTCGAAGGGGGCGACCTGGTTCCCGAACGACGACACCAGCTGATCGAGGGTGCTTTGGAAGTCGGCGCGCTCGCGGTCGAGCTTGTTCACGAAGATCGCGCGCGGTAGCCCTTCCTCCACCGCGAGCTCCCACGCGTACTCGGTCTGCACCTCGACGCCGTCGACCGCACTGACGACGATGATCACGGCGTCCGCCGCGCGGATGGCGTTCCGGAGGTCACCGACGAAGTCGGCGGTCCCCGGCGCATCGAGCGCGTTGATCTTGACGCCCTTCCATTCGATCGGCGCCATCGCGAGCGACACGGAGATGCCGCGCCGTTGCTCGTCCGGGTCATGGTCGGAGACGGTGTTGCCGTCTTCGACGGTACCCATGCGCGTGTTGCCGCCGGACGCGAAGAGCAATGCCTCGAGGAGCGTCGTCTTCCCAGATCCTCCATGGCCAACCAGCAGGACGTTTCGGATGTCCTTCGCGTCGTACGTGTTCAACGGGGCTCCTCCCGGAAGTGCACGGATCCTGGTCGCGGGTCCCGGTCGCGGGTTACGGCATCCTATCGAGTTGCTACGCTCGCGCCCTTCCGATGGTGCGCTTCCAGCGACAGCCGCCGGGGACGGCGCTCACGCGAGCCGCCCTCTTATCGGGCGCCGCGCTCGCCGCCGGCGCCGGGGCGTTGGTCGTCGTCGGCCAGCTCTCCCGGGCGGGCGTCTTCGCAGGTGCGGGGGCGGCGCTCCTGCTGTTCGGCGGGCACCGTGCGAACCACGGCGAGGGCGGTCCGGTCGACCGCATGCTGACCGAGCTGCTCGATCGCGGATGGGACGCGGCCGTGCTGGGGCCGATCGCGTGGATCTCGCGGAGCGCGTCGCCCGACGTGGCGATCGGCGCGATCGTCGCGCTCTGCGCGAGCTTCCTTTCCTCCTACGTCCGGGCCCGTGGCGCCGCGTTGGGTTATTCCCTCGAGGAGAGTCACGTCACGCGCGGTCTCCGGTACGCGCTCGTGACGACGGGCCTGCTGGTCGACGGCCTCGGCTGGGCCGTCTGGGCCGCAGCCGCGATGTCGGTCCTCGCGGCCTCGGTTCGCACGGGACAGGTCGCCCGCGAGGGACGGACGTGAGCGAGGCGGCCCCCCCGAGTCCCCGCGAACGGGTCGCGTACCGGGCCTTCGCGACGGTCGGCTGGCTCGGCCGGACCCTCCCGACGCACACGGGCCGGATGCTCTTCCGCTTGGCCGGGTCGCTCGCGTACCACGTCGCAGCCCGGGCCCGATCCGTCGTGGCTGCCAACCAGGCGATGGTGCTGGGCAGACCGGTCGACGATCCGCTGGTTCGGGCTGCGACGAAGGAGGCGTTCCGCCGATACGCGCGCTACTGGTTCGACGCCTTCGATGTCGTCGATTGGTCCGACGATCGGATCGACGCGGCCTTCGCCTGGAGCGGGATCGAGCACCTGGCCGATCCGGTCGCCGCCGGGACGGGCGTGATCGCCGTCCTCCCGCACATGGGGAACTGGGACGCTGCCGGTCGAGCGATGCTGCAGCGGGGCCTGCCGGTCGTTTCCGTGGCCGAGCGGCTTCGACCGGACGAGCTGTTCCGCTTGTTCCTCGAACACCGGCAGGCGCTCGGGATGACGATCATCGGCCTCGACCAGGACGGTCGCGTCGGGAGGGCGCTCACCACGGCGCTCGCGGAGAGCCGCGTGGTCGCGCTGGTCGCGGATCGCGACCTCACCGGGCGCGGCATCGAGGTCGAGATGTTCGGCGGGCGCCGCAAGCTGCCCGGCGGCCCGGCGCTCCTCGCGCTGTCGAGCGACGCGCCGATCGTGGTGGCATCGATCTACGAGAACCCGACCGGCTGGCGCTGCGTTCTGCACCCGTTGGCGGAGGTTCCGCGGACCGGGAGCCGTCGCGAGGACGCGACGGCGATCACCCGTGAGATCGCCCGCGCGTTCGAGCGGGCGATCTCGGCGTCGCCGCCGGACTGGCACCTGTTCCAGCCCGGCTGGTCCGACCGGGACGGAACGTGAGGATCGCGCTCGCCTGCCCGTACGCATGGGACGACGCGGGCGGCGTGCAGGTGCAGGTCCGCGAACTCGCGGGTCGGTTGCTCTCCCGGGGACACGACGTCATCGTGCTGACCCCGGCACGACGTCCCCCGTTTGAGCCACACGTGGTCGCGGTCGGCCGGCCGGTGGACATCCCGTACAACGCCTCCAACGCACCGATCGATCCCCGGCCGTGGTCACGGAGCCGGATCCGCGACCTGCTTCGCGCGTTCGCGCCCGACGTCGTCCACGCGCATCAGCCGACGGCCCCGTCCACGGGGATGTGGGCGACGCTCGAGGCGCGCGCGCCGGTGGTGGGCACGTTCCATTCCGGAGCTACGCGCGCGCGCCTCTACGACCTCACCGCGCCGCTGATGCGCCGGGTGGCGCGCCGGCTCGCGATCCGGATCGCCGTCTCCGAGCGTGCGGCGGCGTTCGAGCGTTCGCGCATCGGTGGGCCGTTCGAGATCATCCCGAACGGGGTCGATACGGCGGCGTTCGCGGACGCGGCTCCAGCCGACCTGGGCTCGGGGACCAAACTCCTGTTCGTGGGGCGGCTTGACGAGCGCAAGGGGTTCCCCGTCGCCGTCGAGGCATTCCGTCGGCTTGTCGCGTCGCGTGACGACCTTCGCCTGATCGTCGCCGGGGACGGGCCGCAACGCGGCGTCGTCCATCGACTGCCCGAGGGGGACCCCGAGCGGGTACGGATGCTCGGCACGGTCCCGCACGCGGAGCTCCCGGCGGTGGCCGCGGCGTGCGACCTCTACCTGGGCCCGGCGATCGGCGGCGAATCGTTCGGCGTCGTCCTGGTCGAGGCGATGGCGGCCGGGCTCCCCGTGGTCGCGAGCGACATCCCGGGCTACGACGAGCTCGTCCGTGACGGGGTCGACGGGCTGCTCGTCCC
>JALYLP010000292.1 GCA_030774195.1 Actinomycetota bacterium
GGCATCCAACCGCGGCTACCGGCGGGATGGTCGGGCGGCAACCAGCTCGCGATCCACGGCACGAACGACCCGTCGTCGATCGGCCGGAGCGTCTCGGCGGGCTGCGTTCGCGTGTCCGAATGGTCGCTCGCTCACTTCGAGCCGTTGCTCCGGCTCGGCACACCGGTCCTCATCCGTCCCTAGCTCGGGCGCCCGCCGCTCGGCTCCCCGCCGGATCCCCTTCACGAGATTTCTATGCGTGGTAAGCCCTTCGGCGGATTCGGCGTAGGCCACCTGGGGGGTACTAAACGAGGTACCCCGCAAGCGGGCTGTGAGAGGAACACCGGTGGGCTTTTTCCGGAGGGACAAGGAGAGGGACGGGGAGGAATCCGTCGTCCGGATCGCGGACGGCGCCCCCCCCGTCGACCTGATGCGCTTCGACCGGCTCGTCCAGAGCAGCGTCAGGCTGCACGAGCTGGGGGTGGCCTACGAGGCCATCGAGCAACGGGCGTCGCGGGATGCGGTGTCGTTCAACGAAGCGCTCGAGGCCCTGTACCGGGAGAAGGTCCATGGGTAGGCGACTTCGCGGCGAGGGTGGAGCATCCGCCGTCGAGTTCGCGCTCTTGGCGCCGCTCATCTTCATGCTCCTGTTCGGGATCATCGAGTTCGGCCTCGCCTTCCTGAGCGTTCAGTCCATCCGGACCGCGGTGCGGGAAGGCGGTCGGGCCGCTGCGGTCGGCGCTCCGGTTAACTCGGCGGGCAGTTTCAAAGGGACCCGTGAGACGACCGTCGACGCCTCGGTCGGCTACATCCCATCGAGCCTGAAGAACACGATCCAGGTGCAGTCGTCGGAGGGCGGCCGGTGCACGAGCGCCAACATCGGGGAGAACGTCACCGTCCTGTACCAGATCCCCGCGACCGGTGCGGGAAGCGTAGCGGTCAGGATCCCGCTCCTCCCGGACATCACCCTGACCCCGACGATCACCGCGTCTTTCAGGTGCGAGGTGTGAGGTGAAGGGTCACGCGAGGAGTCGGCTGACGCAACAGGAAGGGGCGGTCGCCATCCTGGTCGCGATCCTGCTCATCGTGCTACTCGCTGCCGTTGCCATGACCGTCGACGCGGGGGGCCTCTACCTCCGCCGCCGGGCGCTGGTGAATGGATCCGATTCCGCGGCCCTGGCGGCGGCGCGGACCTGTGCGCGGGTGAACCCCGGCCCCGCACCTTTCGACACGCCCGAGAGCTCCGCGGACTACGAGGTGCAGGCCAATGCACCGATCACTTCGGGCGAAGTGGCCGGTACGAACATCACCGCGATCACTGCATGCGGGATCCAAGCGGGTCACGTGAGCGTTCAGTACACGAGCCAGCAGGCGCTCTACTTCGCCCCGGTGCTCGGCTTCAACCATGAGACTCCCGTAACGACAACAGCCACCGCGAGCTGGGGCTTGGGAAGTAACAACTCGGTCCCGCTCATCAACAGCGGACAACTCGTCAGCACCTGCCCCCCGCCGCCGCCTTCAGGAACCAACACGGTCGGCCAGGCCCCATGCGGGACCTGGTACGACAATGACTCGCTCAACAACGGGAACTTCGGGTTCCTGACCTTGAACCCAGCGGGTTGGGACGTGACCAGCGGCGACAACTGCTCCGGGGCCGTCTCGGGAGGAGCGAACCAGCTAGCCGATTGGATCTCGGGGCAGGATCCGACCAGCGTGGCGTTGAACTGGACCGACCCTACCTACGTGTGCGTGGAGGGCGGGCTGAAGGGGAACTCCGATCCCTGGGCGGAATTGCAGAAGCTCGCGGATCAGCAAGCGGTCAGAGACTTCCCGATCACCTGGGAAGGCTGTGGGGTTCCATCCGTGCCGTGTCCTCCGGAGGCAGGCGCGCCCCCCCAGGGGGCCGTCTATCAGAGCGGGAAGATCGACAAGTACGACGTCATCGGGTTCGCTGCTCAGAAGATCCTCGACGTTCTCACCCCGCAGGAGGCTGGGGGCCAAGGCGCGCAGGACGCCACCTGCTCCGGAAGGCCCAACTCGGATATCCCCGCGGGCTTCTACGACTGGGTCACGTTGGGGAGCCTCATATGCAACGGGAACAACGTGCCGCCAAGCGTCCCGGTGGATGCGATCTCGGCCGTGAACATCCCGGGAGGGATCAACCCAACCACTTCCGGCATCACGCTGAGCGCACCGTTGCTGAAGAACACCCAGGCGAGTTTCCACTGGCACTTCGACGCGACCTACGGTCCGTGCGGCCCGCCGCCACCCAGCAACAACAGCGCCAGGTGCGTCGTGACGCAGTGGCAGGGATCCACGTTGACGGGTGACTACCCGTCAGACCAGCTGGACAACATCAGGGTCGTCAGGCTCTGCGATCTCACGTACGCGACCTGCCTGGACCAGTAACGCTCAGGATCCGTGCAGCTTCACGAACTCCGTCAGATCCGGATGGTGCGCGGCGTCGTGCCGGAACGGTCCCGAAGGTCCCCCGAGGATCCCGCCGATGCTCCGCCCGAGCGGCCGCCGGGCCCGTCGCGTGGGCGGCGCGAGCCACCGCTCGTCGGGAAGGGAACGGATCGCGGCGACGAGCCGCTCATGCGTCTCCGTTGCGGACTTCCGCGACTTCGTGGCCGACCATCGCGACTTGCGCTCCACCCCTGCGCGGTTGAGCGCGTTGAGACCGGCAGCCCGGATCGCGACGTCGCTGGGCGCCGGCTCCCCCCGAGCCCATGCGTCGAGAGCGTCGAGCGCGTCCTGCTCGACGCTCTCGAGGTGCCCGATCAGATCCTTCGGTGACCAGTCGCCGCCGCCGAGGCCCCGGGTCGTGACGGCGCGCGCGGGGAGCCGCTGGATCAGTTCCAGCGTCGCACGACGCTCCCGCTCGAGGATCCTGATCGCTTCCGCTCGTGTCGGAACGGACTGGGCCATGAGGCCGGATGCTACCCCTTGCCCCAGACATCGGCCGCGACGAGCTCCGGAACCAGCACCTCGGTGAGCAGCGCGACCTCGGGGTCGTCGTCGCCGGGGTACCGGATGGTCGCTTTCGCGTCGGCGATATCGCCGCCCACCGCCACCACCGTCGCCCCGCGATCGCGCATCCAGCCCATCGCCTCGTCGTCGAACCCGGATCCGGCGAAGAGCAGGGCGCGGTAATCGAGCGACTTCGTGAGGTAGACGTCGACGTGGAGCCAGTCGGCCGTCTCGCACGCAGCGGCCGGCAACCGCGGGCCCTGCCGGAGGACGAGGGCTCCCTGTTCGGCCGACGACAGCCGCTCGTGGGGAGCCAGCAGGAAGGGTTGGCCGCTCGCAGTGAGGAGGTCGCCCGCGGCGGAGAGCCACATGTCGCGGCGCGCCAGGAGGTCCTCTGTCGCGTCGGCGGCACGACGGAGGACCGACGGCACGCGACTGATGTCGCGGCCGAGCAGACGGTCCTCCAGCGCGAGGAGCAGCGCGAGCGTGTGCTGGAAGCTCCGGCACGCGACGCCGCCCTGCTCGGGGCCGGCCGTCAGATCGAGCACGCCGGTCCCCGCGACGGCGATCGCCGACGCGGGGGCGTTCGTGAGGGCGATCGCGGCACTCCCGGCGTCGCGATGGCGCCGGAGCGCCGCGGTCGTCTCCTCGGTCTTGCCGCTCGCCGAGATGCCGATCGCGACGGTGCCGGCACCGCCCGGCGTTGCTGCCACCGCGCTCGCGTATTCGGCGACCGCATGGACCCCGGACGCGCGGAGCCGGGCGGCGATCACCGCGGCCGCGTACCGCGACGAACCCATCCCCAGCAGGACGACCCGCCGGGTCCCGGGTGGAACGGCGCCCCACACCGGCGCGGCATCCAGCCCGTCCGCGAGCGAACGGAGCCGCTCGGGCTTGGCTTCCAGATCGCGCAGGAACAGTTCGGCGTCCATCTCGACCCCGCAGTGTACGGAGCGCCCCTCGGACCCGCGGCGCTGCGTGGTATCCCTTACGCCCAGATGAGCGACCGGCTGACGATCCTCTTCATGCCCGAGAGCGCGTACGGGCCGACGAACAACTGCATCGGGATCGGCAAGGTCCTCGAGCGCCGGGGGCATCGCGTGATCTTCGCGGCGGAGGCCTCCTGGAAGGGCCGCCTGGAGCCGCTCGGGTTCGAAGAGGATCTGGTGGACCTGGCTCCCCCGCCGGAAGACGGCGCCGAGCAGGACGCCGGACAGTTCTGGACCGACTTCGTGATCGAGACCGCGCCCGAGTTCCGCAAACCGACGATCGAACAGCTCGCGACGTTCATCGAGCCCGTGTGGGCCTCGCTACTGGACGGTGCGATGTTCTGCGAGCCGCAGCTGCGCGCGATCCTTGAT
>JALYLP010000293.1 GCA_030774195.1 Actinomycetota bacterium
GCGCTGATCCTGGCGCCGACCCGCGAGCTCGCCAGCCAAGTGACGGAGGAGTTCCGCGTGATCGCCGACGTGAAACGCCTCCAGATCGCTTCCGTCTACGGAGGCGTTGGCATCGGCCCGCAGGCGAAGCGCGCGCGGCATGCCGACATCGTCGTCGCAACCCCCGGCAGACTGATCGACCTCGTGACACGCAAGCTGCTCCGGCTGGACCAGGTGCGCATCTGCGTGCTCGATGAGGCCGACCGCATGCTCGACATGGGGTTCCTACCCGACGTGACGCGCATCCTCCAGATGCTGCGTCCCGACCGGCAGACGATGCTCTTCTCCGCGACGCTCGACGGCGCCGTCGGGAGGCTTGCGACGCGGTTCACGCGTGACGCCGTGCTCCACGAGGTCGGCGACGACGGGCTCCACCTCACCGATGCGACCCACCGGTTCATCGCGGTCGAGCAGCCGCGCAAGACGCAGGCGCTGGTCCGCGAGCTGGCCGCCGATCGCGGACTCACGTTGGTCTTCGTTCGAACGAAGTTCGGCGCCGATCGTTTGGCCAGGACCCTCCGCCGGGAGGGGTTCCGCGCGGGCGAGCTCCACGGCGGCATGTCGCAACCCCAGCGCGAGCGGGCGCTCGGCCGGTTCGCGTCCGGTGCGAACGACGTGCTCGTCGCCACCGACGTTGCGGCGCGCGGCCTCGATCTGGATGACATCACCCACGTGATCAACTTCGACGCGCCGGCCGATGAGAAGGCCTACATCCACCGTGTCGGCCGCACGGCGCGAGCGGGCCGCAGCGGTGAGGGCGTCACGTTCGTGACACCGCAACAGCGATTCGAGGTGGGCCGCATCGCGAAGAAGCTCCAGCTCCACGCAGAGTTCGCACGGGTCGGAGGGCAGGCGCAGAAGGAGGACGGCATGGCGAACAAGGACAAGGGCGGTGCGAAGAACAAGAAGACCGCCAGCAAGACCCTCAAGCAGAAGCGCGAGGCGAAGAAATCGAAGGGCTCTTCCGGTTCCACCGGCTCGGGCCGTGCGATCGGTGGTTGATCAGGCGACGATGCGAGAGCCGATGCGGGAGCCCGCGCCACGCCCGCCGTGCCCATCGTGTGGCTCGGCGCACACGCAGCCATTCACGCACGCGGGACCGGGGGCGAGACTCAACATGCGGTGCATCGATTGCGGACATCTCTTCCGGGAGCAGCGCGCGCGCGACGGATCCCGGGAGGACTCCAGATGAAGACCAGCAGGACACAGGCTCTGTTCGGAACGCCGACGCGGGTCCGGGATGTGGCACCGCAGGCGAGGAAAGGGCGGCACTGTTCCGTGTTCGGCTGCACGACGCTGCTCTCGACCTACAACACGTCGGACACCTGCTGGCTGCACACGACGCCGTCCACCCGGCATCCGTTGGCTCACGACTGAGCTGCGGTCTGTTTATCTCAGGGGGCTGGCTCAGGCCGGGCCGGGGAGCGCGTTGATCTGGCGCTCGGTGAGTCGCCGGGTGCCGCGCGCGATCCTGAGGCCGGCCATCCCGATCGGGGCGGAGCGCCAGGCGGAGGCTTCGAGGAGCTCGACCGACAGATGGCCCTCCGGGTCCTTGGACACCCGGAAGATGGTGCCCGATTCCGTCCGGTAGAAGTCCTTCACGCTTATCCCGCCTCCCTCGCACGAGGGACGCTTCACGGCCTGTTCGCGAGCGCCCCGTCGTCTCTGAACACCATCTTCTCACCTCCGGGCCTGCCCCGGCCGGTTCCTCGGCTCAGGCACAACGGCGGGAGTCGGATAGCGGAGGAGAACCGACCTTCGCCGCGCCGTTCTGGCCGACCGGCCGACGTCACCCAGCCACTGGGAGGGCTACGCTGGAAGCCGCAGACCGTCTCACCCACACCGAACGAGGGGATAAGCGATGAGCACCTATGAACTCTGGCGCGAGGTCGCGGGCTACCGACCCGGCCGGCATGACAACAGCGGGCTTCGCGCCCGGCTCTCAGGGACGAAGATCGAGGACCGCCCGATCGTCTCCGAGCTCCGCCTCGCGATGCAGGAGCGTGAGGCCCTGACGATGCCTCGGAACGCATCGACCAAACGCTGACCCCCCGCCCTCGCGGGGGTCACGGCCCGCCCCCGGCACCCGACAGCCCGCCCGGACAGCCAGGGCCCGACAGAAGGAGTACGGTCGGGGCTCACGGGGAAGGAGGATCGATCTCGATGTCCGACTCGAACTTGCCCGAAACCCCCGGGGGCCGCATGGGCGACGACATGGAAGAGATGTTCCTGGACGAAGCGAAGAAGGACCATCTCGCCAGGGAGGCAGAGGGAGCCGACGCGGAGGCGGACCGGGAACGGGCCGAACTCGGTGAGTCGGTGACGACGAAGCGACCTTGGTGGAAGTTCTGGGCATGATCGCGTCGGCAGGAGGGATCCTCATCGGCGGGACCGTGCTTCTGGGCGTGCCGGATATGCGATCTGGTACCTCTTCATCAAGAAGTGAGCACGAAGAAGTGAGAACACCCCGATGAGCGCTATCCTGACTGGGTGATGGACGCAACCTCCACCGCGACACCGATCACCGTGACAGACGGCGCGGCTCGCAAGATCCGGCAGCTCGCCGCCAAGGAAGGCCACGCCGAGCCGGTCCTGCGGCTGCGGGTGGTCGCGGGGGGCTGCTCGGGGTTCGCCTACGAGATGGGCTTCACCGGAACACCCGAGCCGGATGACATCGTGATCGCCG
>JALYLP010000294.1 GCA_030774195.1 Actinomycetota bacterium
CATCCAATGGGCGCCCAGGTAGATCCGCGAGGCGCCCACGACCGCCACTGCGAGCGAAGCTGCACTCCACAGGGCGGACTTCCCTCGAACTGATCGGCCAACGCCCAACACGATGGCGAGCATCGCGTAGAAGGCGATCGATTGCGTCGCGTGCCCGGAGGGGAACGCCGCACCCGAGTACTGCCCGATCCAGATCGACGACGGAGGCCGCGGTCGGCCGACCAGCGGCCGCACGATGTCATCGAGGCCGACCGCTCCGGCCACGGCCGCGGCCAGAAGTGCGAGCGGTCGCCACTCGCGACGGCGAACCACGAAGAAGAACCCGACGATCAGCCCCAGGGGAACGATGACGGCTGTCGACCCCAACCAGCTGGCGACCTTCATCACGCTCGTGAGCCACTCAGTCCTGTGGGCCACGGCCCATGCGGCCACATGTGGGTCCGCGAGGGCGGCCTCGTCGTGATCCACGACGTCTTGGCTAAGGGCAGCGAAGGCCCACGCGGCGAGTGCCCCTACGGCGATCGTGACCGTCAGCAAGAACCCTCGTGGGCTCGTGGGATCCAGACGCCGCCTGCCTAACGCCACCTGCGCGGGAAACCGCCGCCTGATCCATGCGAGCGGCGGGGTTGCCGCGAGCCGATCGCCGAAGACTTCCAGTTCGGGCGAACGAGCCGCGAGTTGACGAAGCAGGCGGGACGCCACAAGGCCAAACACGATGAGGCCGAGCAGCCCGAGCCTATGCGACTCGCGATCTTCTCCACGCGCTGGTAGCTGGCTCCGGCCAGGTAGCCGAGCACGGCGAACGCAGTCCCCCACAGGGCACCGCCGGCAACGTTGTAGGCGAGGAAGGACGGGTAGTGAACGTCCGACATCCCGGCCAGGCCCGGCACGAGCACCCGAAGCGCCGCCGTGAATCGCCCGAAGAACACGGCAGCACCCTTGCGCCGCCGTACATACGCCTGCGCCGACTGCAGATGCTTATCGAGGTGGTTGCGGATGATCGGGAGCCGCCCGATGGTTCCGTGCAGCAGGTGGGTCCCCATCGGCGTCCGATGAGATATCCAATGGAGTCACCGATGATCGCCCCGGAGACGGCGGCGGCGATCACCGCCCACAGAGGCACCGTGCCCCGAGAAGCCGCCACGCCGCCCAGGATCACCGCGATCTCGCCCGGGAAGACGAAGCCGACGAACGCCGAGGCCTCAAGAGCCGGGAAGGCGAACACGAACGTCAGGACAACCCACGCTGGGAGCGTGAGGATGCGGTCCGTGATGCTGGCGAGGACGCCGACGCCGACGACCACGTCGGCTCAGCCCGCCTCAGAGTCCCGACTCGATGCCCGCGGCTCGAACAGACGAAGGAGTCGTTCAAGGGTCGCCGGATCACCCTGCCAGTGCTCGGCGACCACGTCGCGGCCGGCGGTCCGCAGCAGATGACGAAGGATGAGCGCGGCCACCACCGCGTCGTCGATTGGACCCAGGACCGGGATGAATTCGGGGATGAGGTCGATGGGAGAGGCAACCCATGCCGCCCCTAGGAGAAGGAGGGCCTTGGACCCTCGTGGCACGCGAGGATCGCGGACGAGGCCCTTGAATGGCCTGAGAAGGTTCGGCAGCAGCGTTGCCACCTCCCGGGCAGCGGTGCGTCGCCCCATGAGGAGCAGAGCGCCGACGGTTACGACGTAGACGACAGCCACCACGGCGAGGGCGACTAGCACGCCGTGCAAGGGGGTAGACGAACATGCGGAGCGGGATGTCCTCCTGGAATCCTCGGGACAGAAGGAAGTCCAGTGTTGCTTGCGCCTCTGCCTCGTGCTCGGTCCCGCGAAGGATCCCGGCGAACTCGATCTGCCGGAAGCAGCTCGCCTCGACCACCCCGGTGGGCGCGATCTCTGAAGGTTCCTCGGCGAAGACCACCTCCGCGACGGGGCTCGTGGCATACGAGACCACGATCGGCCGGGTCCCCTCGCCACCCCCCGCCCCGGAGAACTCGCCGTAGTAGGCCGCCTCCCAGCCCTCGACCACGAGCACGTCGTTCGCGCGGAGCCGCCGCCAGTAGTCCTCCCACCCCGGGTCCCCGAAGGCCGCCACCGTCGCGAGGAGGAAGGCGAGCCCCGGGGTGGAGGTCGCGGGGTTCTCCACGACCGCGAGGCCTCGGTAGTCGGGGTCGGTCAGGTCCTGCAGCGTGTCGGGGGGCTGGATCGCCCGCCCCTCGAAGTAGGAGCGGTCGTAGTTCAGGCAGACCTCGCCGTGGTCGATCGGCGTGACGCGGTGCTCGTGGTCCAGCTCGAACGCGTCGTCGACCACCGAAAGCCGCGGCGACGCGTACGGCACGAACACGTCGTGCTCGAGCGCGTCGGCCAGCAGGTTGTTGTCGATCCCGAACAGGACGTCGCCTCGGGGTTGCCAGCCGCGAGGATCGCCCGGTTCACGACCTGTCCCGCGTCACCAGCGGGCAGCACACGGACGCGGATCCCGCTCTGTCGTTCGAAGGCCCGGAGCACCGACGCACTCACGTCGAACGAGTCATGGGTGAGCAGGGTGATCGTGACGGGCTCACCGTCCTCCGGCGGTCGATCCGATCCTCGGCACGCGACGGCAAGGAGCGCGAGGGCCGCCACGAGCGCGGCGAGCCGGACGGGAGCGCGCCGTGCGATCACCGCGCACCGCCTCCGGCCTCGGGCCCGGGCCGGATCGCGAGCACGACGCCCTCATCGACCGCCACCGAGGCCTCGCGCTCGACGAACTCGTTGCTCACGCCCAGCGTCGAGCCCGGATGCAGGTCACCCCCATCCAGCCCCCACCGAAGCCCCTTCGTGCGCACGCCGCGAGCTACCCCGCCCACCGCCAACAGGCTGACGAGCTCCCCGGGCTGGCCGCGAAGCGCGCGGCGGCCTCGGATGACGTGGAGCCGGGCGGCGCCGAATACCGCGTCGATCTCGAGCGAGGCGAACCGCGCCTGCGCCAGGACCAGCGCGTTTCCCACCACGTGGTCGAGGCGGCCCGCCGAGCCACCGACCACGACGACCCGGGTCGCGCCCTCGGCCCCAGCCGCCTCGAGCGCGAGCTCCAGGTCGGTCGCATCCTTGTCGGACGGATACCGGTTGATCCGCCCGCCGCCGCTCGTGACGCGTTCGACCTCCTTGAGTGGGACCGAGTCCAGGTCGCCCACCAACAGGTCCACGCGGAGCCCCCGCCGGTGAGCCTCGATCACGCCCGAGTCAGCTGCCGCGTAGGCACCCAGGTCACCTGAGTCCCGAGGCCCCTACCGGCGGGTTCCGGTTGCCTCGCTCTGGAGCCGAACTAGCCTACCCAAATCCGAGCACGAGTTGGAGAAGCATCCTGACGAGCATCCCGTCGAGAGTCCCG
>JALYLP010000295.1 GCA_030774195.1 Actinomycetota bacterium
GGCCCGGACGAGCCGCCCCAGCCGACCCTCCGCTACGGCGGGCTGGAGATCGACCTGGCCCGTCGCTTGGTCACCTTGGATGGCGAGCAGCTGCACGTGACCCCCACCGAGTACTCCTTATTAGAGGCGCTCGTCTCCAATCCCGGGAAGCTCCTCACGCACCAGTGGCTCCTCCGCCGGGTCTGGGGTCAGGGGTACGGGACGGAGACGACCTACCTCCGCACGTACATCCGGGCGCTCCGGAAGAAGCTGGGCGACGACGCGTCCTCGCCGGCCCTGATCGTCACCGAGCCGGGTGTCGGCTATCGCTGGGTGGGCGAATCGGCCTGATCGCCACGTAGCATCAGCGACCATGGCAGAGACGTCCCACGCCCCCCCGACCTCGATCATCAAACGCTTCTTCGTGGGGCGCGCGTTCACCAGCCAACAGCTGGAGCACACCTTGCTCCCGAAGGTGCTCGCGCTCCCGGTCTTCGCGTCCGACGCCCTGTCATCGGTCGCCTACGCGACCGGGGAGATCTTGATCGCGCTCGCCCTGGTCACGTCGCGCCCCCAGTCCTACGTGATGCCCATCGCGATCGCGATCGCCTTGCTGATGGCGATCGTCGTCAGCTCGTACCGGCAAACCGTCCGTGCGTACCCGGGCGGCGGCGGCGCGTACATCGTCAGCAAGGACAACCTCGGAACGCTGCCCGGGCTGGTCGCGGCGGCGGCCCTGCTGTTCGACTACATGATGACCGTCGTCGTCTCGGTCGTCGCGGGCGTCTTCGCGATCGGGTCGGCGTTCGTATGGGCGAACGAGCACCGGGTCTTGCTCTCCATGCTGTTCGTACTGCTCGTGACGTTCGCGAACCTCCGTGGCGCGCGGGAGTCGGGGACGGTCTTCGCGATCCCGACCTACGGGTTCGTCGCCTCCATCCTGCTCCTCATCGTGCTCGGACTCGCTCGCTGCCTCGGTGGGTGTCCGCCGGTCGGTGTCAGCTCGGACCTGATCCCGGGTGCCGCCACGACGGCCGCGGCGGTCGGCCTGTTCGCGATCCTGAAAGCGTTCTCCCAAGGTGCCACCGCCCTCACCGGCGTCGAGGCGATCTCCAACGGCGTGCCCGCGTTCAAGCGTCCCCAGGCGAAGAACGCGGCGGCGACGCTCGCGATCATGGGCACGATCGCAGTCACGATGTTCCTCGGGATCTCGTGGCTCGCGACGCACATGGACGGGGTCGTCGCGAGCGAGCAGCGGTCGGTCGTTGCGCAGATCGCGATCGGGATCTTCGGCAACTCCTCGTTCGGGTTCTTCGTGGTGCAGTTCTTCACCGCCGCGATCCTCATCCTCGCCGCGAACACGGCCTACCAGGACTTCCCCCGGCTCGCCTCGATCCTCGCGCGCGACCGGTTCATGCCGAGCCAGTTCGTCAACCGCGGCGACCGATTGGTCTTCTCCAACGGTGTGATCGTGCTGGGCCTGCTTTCGTGCGCGATGATCTACGCCTTCCATGCAGACCTGAACACGCTGATCCATTTCTACGTCGTCGGCGTGTTCACCTCCTTCACGCTTTCTCAGACCGGTATGGTCAGGCACTGGTTGGCCGAGGGCCGCAAGGGCGCCGGCGCGATGCGCGGATGGCGCCGATCGATCGTGATCAATATCATCGGGGCGATCACGACCGCGGTCGTGCTGGTCGTCGTTGTGATCTCGAAGTTCGCCGAAGGCGCGTGGCTCTCGATCCTGATCATCGGACTGCTGGTCCCGGGGTTCTACTCGATCCATCGGCACTACGCGTGGGTGCGGGCTCAGACGCGCCGCGGTGCTGAGCGGCCGGGCGAACTCGAGGCGAACCACGTGGTGATGCTGGTCCGTGACATCGACGCGTCCACCGCCGAGGCGCTCGGCTACGTGCGCTCGTTCCGGCCCGCGTCACTGCACGCCGTGACGCCCGGTGCGTCGGTACCGTCGGATCTGGCGGAGCGGTGGCGTTCGTTCGCCGGCGCGGGAACCGCCGAGCTCGAGGCGGTCGGCGCCGGCAATCTCACGTCGGCGGTCCGTGCGTACGTGCGGCGTCTGCAGCCGGGCCCCCGCGACGTCGTGACGATCATGGTCCCGGAGATCGTGGATCAGGGTTTGGTCCGGTACCTGGTCGGCAAGAACGAGCTGGTCCGCCTGAAGGCGGGGCTCCTCGGAGAGGCTCGGGTCGTCGTCACCGATGTGCCGGTGGTGGAGGATCCCACCCGGCACGCCGACGTTTCGAAGCCGCTGGTTCCACAGAAGACGGTGACCCTCGTGTTCGTGTCCTCGGTCAATGACGTGACCGTGCGCGCGATCAACTACGCGCGGACGCTGGATGCGACCATCACGCGCGCGATCTACTTCGACGTGGATCCCGAGCAGGCGAGTCGCCTCGAGGAGTCATGGTTCAACCTCGGGCTCGACGTCCCGCTCGACATCGTGGAGGCGCCGTTCCGAGACCTCACCCGTCCGATGCTGAACGAGGTACGGCGGTTCTCGATGCACCCGAACGTCGTGGTCAACGTCCTCGTGCCCGAGGTGATCGTGTCCCATTGGTGGCAGCTCCCCTTGCACAACCAGAGCGCGCTGTTCATCAAACGGCTCTTCCTGCACGAGGATCGCGTCCTGCTCACGAGCGTCCCGTTCCTGCTCGAGCGGGATGCCGCCCCGGTCCCCGCTCAGTCGAGCTGAGGGTCGGTCCGCGCTCGCAGGATCACTGACAGCTCCGCACCGGCCAGGAAGATCCACGCCGCGATCCGCAGGAAGAGCAGCACGCCGAACACGGTCGCGATCGTCCCGTACAGGGCCGACCAATGCGCGACCTGGCGCGCCACGAACCAGCTCCCGATCCCTTGCAGGATGGTCCAGCCCAGCGCGCACACGACCGCGCCGGGAAGGAGAGCCCGGAAAGCCTGACGTCCGGGTGCCAGGAGTCGGTAGGCGACGAGGAAGAATCCGACGAGCATCGCGAAGATGCCGACGTCGGCGGCGACCAAGCCCGGCAAGCCCCCCGTGCGGTCGTGCGCGACGTTCGTGGCGACGCCGGCGACGGTCGCGCCTACGAGCAGGAGCGCGCCGAGCACGAACGTGTCGCCGACAGCCACGAACCGGCTCGCGATGGCCGCTTCTCGATGCTCGAAGATGACGCCGAGTGCGCGGCGCGCCCGGTTGGAGAGCGCCGATGCCGCCCAGACCAGGCCGGCCAGGCCCACGATGCCAGCCGTGAACCTGCCGTCGACGATCGTCTGCGCCTGTCCCGCCACGAGTTGCGTCAGCCCGGGGATCGTCGAGACGAGCTGGTCGATGGACGCCATCCCGCGGCCTTCGAGCCGGAAACCCACCAACGACGTCGCCAGCAAGAGGAGGGGGAAGATCGAAAGGAACGCCGTGAAGGTGAGCGCCGAGGCTTGGGTCGCGACGTCGTCGCGCAGCGCCTTGCCCCGCAGCTCTCGTCCTAGGGACACGATCCTGCGACCGAACGGTCGGCCCGTCCCGGGCTGCGTTAGGGTTCCCATGCACCCGAGGTTCTCACGGAGGCCCCAACCGGATGAACATCCGTCCCGCGACGAAAGACGATGTGCAGTTCCTGAAGAAGATGCTCTACGAGGCCGCGCGGTGGAACCCCGATTGGCCCCGCGAGCCCATCGAAGAGGTCCTGGCCGACCCGGTTCTGGTCCGGTACCACCAAGGGTGGGGCCGCGAGGGGGACGGTGGGGTGGTGGCCGAGTTCGAGGGCGTGCCGGTCGGGGCTGCGTGGTACCGGCTGTTCACGGCCGAGGACCCCGGCTACGGCTTCGTGGACGACAAGATCCCCGAGCTGTCGATCGCGGTCGTTCCCCTGCACCGGCGGAAGGGGATCGGCGAGGCGCTCTTGCGGTCGTGCATGGTGCAGGCCCGCGAGGAAGGGTTCCAGGCGTTGTCGCTCTCGGTCGCGGTACACAACCGGTCTCGGATGATGTATCAGAAGGCCGGGTTCGAGAAGGTCGATGAGTCCGGCGGCAGCTGGACGATGGTCGCCAACCTCTGACGGGCGCTACATGTTCGTCGACCCATCTTCCCGGGTGTCGAGCGCCGCGTACTCGCGACGTACCTGCCCCCAGCGACGCGACACGAACATGGCGAGTGCCACGACGACGACGCCCGCGATGATCCATGCGAACGGCTGGATCACCCGTTCGATCTGGAGCCAGCGGTTGCCGAACACGTGGCCTATCGATGCCAAGCCGACGCACCAGATGACCGAGCCGACGAGCGTGTACACCGTGAATCGCCAGAAGGGCATCGCCGCAACGCCGGCCGGCAGGCTCACGAACGACCGGACGAGGGGGATGAGCCGCCCATACGCGGCCACCGCCTCACCGTGGCGCTCGAACCAGTCGTGAGCTCGGTCGATCTCGTGCGGACGGATCAAGAGGTACCGGCCGAACCGGTCGATCGCGGGCCGGCCACCCACGTAGCCCACCCCGTAGGCGAGCCACGATCCGATCAGCGTCCCCGCCATCGCCCAGAACACCACCCCGACCAGCGAGAACTCCTGCCCCGCACCCATGACCGCGGTGGTGGTGAGGGCTCCCCCGAAGAGCAGGGTCACCTCGCTCGGGAAGGGGACGCACGCTGAGTCGAGGAGCATCAGGACGAAGATGGCCACGTATCCGTGCTCGCTGACCAGTCGGATGATCGTGTCCGTGAGCAGGGCGAGCACGTGTCCTCCGGAGTGGTCTCAAGGGGCGCGGGGAATACGCCGAGCGTAGCAGCGCGTTGTGGCGGTCTCGTGACGGCCCTGCCAGCCGCAGAGGCGGCCGGTGGTAGCGTCCGGCACCGGAGGAAGCAACCGAGATGACCAAAACGCTCGTCGTCGTCGAATCGCCTGCCAAGGCGAAGACGATCGAGAAGTACCTGGGCGACGGCTATGCCGTCCGGGCTTCGTATGGGCACATCCGGGACCTTCCTCGCTCCAAGCTCGGGGTCGACACCGACCAGGACTTCGCCGTGCAGTACGAGGTCCCGGAGGACTCGAAGCGGCACGTGGCCGACCTGAAGAAGGCCTTGAAGCAGAACGAGGATCTGGTGCTCGCGACCGACTACGACCGCGAGGGGGAGGCCATCGCCTTCCACGTGGCGACCCTGCTGGGCGTGGAGCCCGCGGACGCCAAGCGTGTGACCTTCACCGAGATCACCCGTGACGCCATCCTCGATGCCTTCGCGCACCCGCGGACGATCGACATGGAGCTGTTCGACGCCCAGGAGGCTCGGCGGATCCTCGACCGCCTGGTCGGGTACAAGATCTCACCGCTCTTGTGGAAGCGGGTACAGCCCGGCTTGTCCGCCGGACGCGTCCAGTCGGTCGCTGTGCGGCTCATCGTCGAGCGCGAGCGCGAGATCGACGCGTTCGTGCCGGTCGAGTACTGGAGCATCGACGTCCGGCTCACCCCCGAGGACGTCGAGCAGCCGTTCCTCGCACGGCTCACCGAGGTGCCCGAGGGCAAGCTAGCCGCCGGTCCCGATAAGAAAGGACTGATCCTCGGGACCGAGGGAGACGCGGCGCAGCACGCCGATCGGCTCCGCGGGGCGTCCTACCGGGTCATCGGGGTGGAGAAGAAGGAGCGGAAGCGCTCCCCGGCACCCCCGTTCACGACCTCGACGCTCCAGCAGGAAGCCGCGCGCAAGCTCGGCTTCAGCGCGCGCAAGACCATGACGCTCGCCCAGCGGCTCTACGAGGGCATCGACGTGGCCGGCGAGGGCGCGACCGGCCTGATCACGTACATGCGGACGGACTCCGTGACGATCGCGGACTCGGCGCTCCGCGAGATCGCGGAGCTCGTCCAGCAGGACTACGGCAAGGACTACTCGCTCGCAGAGGCGCGCCGGTACAAGACCCGCTCGCGCAACGCACAGGAAGCCCACGAGGCCGTCCGCCCGACGAGCGTGTTCCGGACGCCGCAGCGTGTCGCCGCGGCGCTCGAGCGTGACCAGCTCCGGCTGTACACGCTGATCTGGCAACGGACCGTCGCGACGCAGATGGCGGACGCGCGATTCAACCAGGTCGGGATCGACATCGAGGCCCTCGCACCCGCCGGCGCCGGTAACGGCGAGCGGACCCGCTACGGGCTCCGGGCGACCGGGCAGACCCTCACGTTCGACGGGTTCCTCAAGCTCTACCGGGAAGGTCGCGACGACGAGCCGGACGAGGACGCCGAGGCGGCGCTGCCGGTGCTGACGGCCGAGCAGCTCCTCCGCATGCTCGAGGTCCTGCCGGAGCAGCACTTCACCCTGCCGCCCCCGCGATACACGGAGGCATCGCTCGTGAAGAAGCTCGAGGAGCTGGGGATCGGGCGTCCGTCTACCTACGCGTCGATCATCTCCACGATCCAAGACCGCGGGTACGTGCGTCTGGAGGATCGACGGTTCCGTCCCGAAGATGTCGGCTACGTCGTGACCGACAAGTTGGTCGAGCACTTCCCCGACATCGTCAACCCGGACTTCACCGCCTACATGGAGAAGGAGCTCGACGACATCGCCGAGGGGCAGCTCCGGAAGGTCCAGATGCTCGAGGAGTTCAACGGCCCGTTCGAGCGTGCACTCGAGAAAGCCGAGGACTCCTTCGAGCGGTACTCCGAGGAGCTCGACGAGCTGTGCCCACTCTGTCCTCAGGAGGGGAGGGAGCCTGGCAGGCTGCAGGTCAAGCTGGGCCGCTACGGCAAGTTCATCGGGTGCCCCAACTACCCGGAGTGCCGCTACATCCGCAACATGGACGGCACTGAGCGTGCCGAGCCGGAGCTGCTCGACGAGACCTGCCCCGATTGCGGCCGGCAGCTCCAGCGGCGCGTCGGCCGCTACGGCCCGTTCGTGGGCTGCAGCGGGTATCCGGAGTGTCGTTACATCAAGAAGGACCCGCCGACGTCCACCGGTGTGACTTGCCCGCAGTGTCACCGGGGGGAGCTGGTGGAGAAGCACACGCGTTTCGGGACCTTCTACGGATGCGACCGCTACCCCGAGTGCGACCTCGCGGTGAACAATCCGCCCGAGAAGGATCGGCCCTGCCCCGAGTGCGGCTCGCTGCTGCTCCGCAGGCCCAAGTCGCTCCGCTGCTGGAACTGCGGCGCCGAGCTGGATCTGGAGTTCAACGTGACGAAGTCGGGTGACGTGGAGGCGGAGGCCGAGGCGCGCCGCGTCAAGGCCGAGGCTCGCGCGCGCAAGGCCGCGGCGCGCAAGAAGCCCGCCGCGAAGAAGAAGACCACCCGGAAGAAGACCGCCGCGAAGAAGACCGCCGCGAAGAAGACGGCCGCGGCGAAACCACCCTCGGCAGCGAAGAAGGCCTAGGAGGCCGAGCCGCTCGTGTCGACCATCGCGGAGGAGGTCGAGGTCCTCCGCGGCTCACGCTCGGCGACCTTCAAGGACCTGCTGACGCACCGTGCGTTCGCCCGGCTGCTCGCCGCGATGTCGGTGAGCTCGCTGGGTGACTGGGTGGGGTTCATCGCCGTGACCGCGATCGTCGCGACGATCGGTGGCGGAACCCCGTTGCTCGCCGTCGCCGGGGTGATGATCGCGCGGACGCTCCCCGCGTTCCTGTTCGGTCCGGTCGCGGGGACGCTGGTGGACCGGCTGGACCGCAAGCGGCTGATGATCGTGGCCGACCTGGCACGTGGCGCGATGTACCTGTCGATGGTCTTCCTGCGCGAGCTGTGGGCGATCTACCTGCTGTCGTTCTCGATCGAGTGCCTGTCGCTGCTGTGGGGGCCGGCTCGGGACGCTTCACTTCCCAACCTCGTCCCGCGGCGCCAGCTCACGAACGCGAACTCGCTCGTGCTGCTGAGCTCTTACGCGACCCTCCCGATCGGCGGCGCGGTGTTCGCCGCCCTTACCGCCGTGTCGATCTGGTTGGGGGGCCGCATCCCCGCTCTCGCCGCGCAGCCGGAGTCGCTCGCCCTGCTCCTGGACGCGGGGACCTTCCTGTTCTCGGCGAGCATGGTCGCGGGGATCGCGATCCGGACGCAGCCGAGTCACGCGACCGAGCGGCTGACGCTGTCGCGGGTGTGGCACGACACCAAAGACGGCATCAGCTTCCTCCGTGAGAACTCGCTGGCGTCGGCCATGACGGGCGGCATCGTCGTCGCGTTCGGCGCCGTGGGCGCGGTGCTCGCGATCGGTCCGGTCTTCGTCCAGACGACCCTCGGGGCCGGCCCCTCGGGGTGGGGCCTCGTGGTGACCGCGTTCGGTGTCGGGATGGGCCTGGGGATCGCGACGGCAGGGCAGGCCGCCAAAGTGATCGAGCGCGAGATCGTGTTCGTATGGTCATTGATCGCGGCGGCCGCGGCGCTCTTCGTCCTCGCGACCATGCCGAACCTGTCGTGGGCGATCGTGTTCACGGTGTGGCTCGGCGCCTTCTGCGGGCTCGCGTGGGTCAGCGGGTACACGCTGCTGCAGGAGAACGTCGTCGACGAGTTCCGCGGCCGGACGTTCGGGGCACTGACGACGCTGGCACGGATGTTCCTGTTCCTGTCGCTCGCGGCGTTCCCCGCGCTGGCCCAGATCTTCCAGTCGCTCGCGGACGCCTTGCGGGCGAATCAGTTCCACGTCGGTGGCAACCGGATCGACCTGTCGGGGACGCGGCTCGCGCTCTCGGCCGCCGGTCTGGTCGTCGTCGCCGCCGGCATCAACACCAGGCGTCTGCTCAAGCGGTACCGTCTGTCGCGACCCGTCCCCCTCACCCTCGTGCCCAAACTCAAGCGACCTCCCGCCACCGGCCTGTTCATCGCCTTCGAAGGCGTGGAGGGCTCCGGCAAAGGCACGCAGATCAAGATGGCCGAGGAGCACCTTCGGTCGCTGGGGCTGAACGTCCTCGTCACGCGTGAGCCCGGAGGCACGACCGCCGGGGAGCAGATCCGTGAGCTCCTGCTCGATCCGGAGACCGGCAAGCTCGATGCCCGGGCCGAGGCGTTGCTGTTCGCCGCCTCTCGCGCGCAAACCGTGGCCAGCGTGATCCGGCCGGCGCTCGCCGAGGGCAAGGTCGTGATCTGCGATCGCTACGTGGATTCCTCGCTCGCCTACCAGGGGTGGGCGCGCGGGCTCGGCGAGCCCGACGTGCTGTCGCTCAACGTGTGGGCGACCCAGGGACTGTTCCCCGACATGGTGATCCTGCTCCACCTCGAGCCGGAGCGCGGCCTGGCGCGGTCGGACGAACCGCTCGATCGGATGGAGCTGGAAGGACAGCAGTTCCTCGCCAGGGTCGCGGACGCGTACCTCAAGATCGCGGAGGAACATCCGGAGCGGTTCGTCGTGGTGGACGCCGACCGCGATCCGGCGAGTGTGTTCGATTCGGTCCGCGAGGCGCTCGAGCGAGCGGTCCACGAGCGCGACGATCACCACCCGGCGAGCTGACCCTCACGATCGTCCGCGCGTCCGCGACCGTCGTTACTCTTGGAGATGTGCAGACCGTCTTGGAACAGGTGCCCGGGCAGGACGCCGCCATGTCGTTCCTCCGCGGCGCGGCCGAACGTCCGCACCACGCCTACGTCTTCGCCGGGCCCGAAGGCTCGGGGAAGTCGCTCGCCGCCCGTGCCTTCGCGGCCTCGCTCCTTTGTGTGAACGGCGGATGCGGGGAGTGTCGCGACTGCCGCCTGGCGCTGCGCGATCAACACCCGAACGAGTTCGTGGTCGAGCCCGAGGGGCGCGACATCCACGTGGACACCGTCCGCGACGAGGTCTGGCATCCCGCCTACCTGACCGCGCCGGAGCCCGGCCGGAAGGTCTTCCTGATCCGGGAGGCCGACCGGCTGTCCCCCGCAGCCGCCGACACGCTGTTGAAGGTGTTGGAGGAGCCGCCGACCGATGCCGTCTTCCTCCTGCTCTCGGCGCGGGCGCACGAGCTGCCGGAGACGATCTGGAGCCGGTGTCACATCGTGACCTTCACGGCGCTCAGCGAACCCTTCGTGGTGGAGCAGCTCGAGGGCGAGGGCGTCGCGCCGCCCCGGGCACGGCTCGCAGCTCGGCTGGCCGGCGGGAACCTCGGTCGCGCCCGTCGGATGGCGGTGGATGACGATGGGCTCGCGTTCCGCGACGTAGCGGCGCACGCCCTGGAGCTCGGATCCACGGCGCCCGCGGGCGCGCTCGAGGCGGCCGATGCGGTGATCGCGGCGGCGGCCGTGCACAAGAAGGGACTCGGGCGCGAGCTCGACGCCGAGTTGGCTCCGTTCCTCGACGAGAAGGGACGG
>JALYLP010000296.1 GCA_030774195.1 Actinomycetota bacterium
ATCTGTGCCTGGACGAGTCGATCCGGTCGGCGGCCGATCCGGCCGCCGCCCTCGAGCTCGGCGCCTGCCGGATCGTCAACATCAAGCAGGGCCGCGTCGGCGGGGTGCTCGAAGCGCGCGCGGTCCACGACGTCTGCCTCAGCGCCGGCGTCCCCGTCTGGTGCGGCGGGATGCTCGAGACCGGGATCGGACGGGCGACCAATCTGGCGCTTGCCGCGATGCCGGGGTTCACCCTGCCCAACGACACCAGCGCATCGGCCCGGTACTTCCCGGAGGATCTGACCGAGCCGTTCGTGCTCGAGGGCGACGGCACGATGCGGGTTCCCGACGGCCCCGGCATCGGCGTGGTGCCGCTGCCCGACCGGCTGGAGGCGAGCACGCTCCGCCGTGAGGTGCTCGAGGCCTAACCCGCGGGTTCCTCGCGGAGGGAACCGATGGCCTCTACGCTTGCGGTCGTACCTGGTCGATACCTCGGCGCGACCGAACGCCAACGGAAGGACACCGCATCGTGAGCGACCAACAACCGACCGACGGTGTGACCGGTCCGCCGGCGGATGCGCAGCCGGGCGACACCTGGAGCCTCGACCCGCAGCCGCGAACGGGCGGTGGCTCGTTCCCACCGAGCCCTTCGGAAGGCGCCTTGCCGATCACCATGGTGGAGGTGACCGAGGGGGGCGAAGCCGCGCCGGCGGCACCCCGTCGCGGGCTCAAGATCGTGGGCATCGCGCTCGCAACGGTTCTCGTGCTGGCAGGCGCAGCCGGCGCAGCCGGCTTCATGCTGCTCCGGGGCAGCGGCGAAGCCATCCTGGGCAAGATCCCCGCGAGCGCCGATGTCGTCGTCACGGCCAACCTCGATCCGGCCGCTGGCCAGAAGGTGAATCTCCTCCGCATCGCGTCGAGGTTCCCCGCCCTGGGCGGCCAGGATCAGCTGCAGCAACAGCTGAACCAGAGCCTCGACGACCTGCTTCGGGATGTCGGGATGACGCACGAGGACGTGCAGTGGGTGGGGTCGGAGGTCGGGCTCTACGTAGACGTGAAGAGCGCGCAGGAGACGTCCTACGCCGTCCTGATCGCGACGGATGACGAGGATGCAGCGGTGGCCTCGTTACAGAAGTTCCGAGCTGGTCTGGAGAGCCAAGGAGCCACCTTCCACATCTCCGATCACGACGGCGTGCAGATCACGGTGCCGGAAACGTCCGAACATCCGGCCTTCGCGATCGCGGACGGGGTGGTCGTACTGGGATCCGACGAAGGTGCGGTCTCGGCGGTCATCGACACGGCGCACGGCGGCGCAGCGATCGCGGACGATGCGACCTTCCAGCGCGTCAGCGGCGCCCTGCCGCAGTCACGGCTCGGCATCGCGTTCGTCGACACGGCACAGCTGCTCGGCACCTTCGGTGATGTCCTGGGTGCGGCCGGACTCACGACCGGCGTCACGAGCTTGGATGCGCTCGTCGGCGCGGGGCTATCCGTCTCCGCCGAGTCCGACGGGCTGGCCCTCGACACGGTGATGATGTACGACGATGCGAAGCTCTCCGATGTCCAGCGGGAGACCCTGTCGGCGGCCGACCATCCGAACCAACTGATCGACCTCATCCCGGACGACGCGCTCGGGATGTACGCCGTCGAGCATCTCGATGCGGCGATCGCCGATCAGGTCGACCGCATCTCCGCGAGCGATCTGCAAGCGGACGAAGAGTTCAAGCGTCTGGGCCTCACGGGTTCCGGTGGGTTGTTGTCCCAGTTGACCGGTGACGTCGCCGCTGCGGCAAGTGTGCAGCCAGGGGCGATCCCGGTCGGGGGAGTCCTGATGGTCGGCACGAACGATCCAGGTGCGACGTCGAAGTGGCTCGACGACACGTTGCAGAGCCTTCCCCTCGGTACCAGCGGTGCGTCATGCCCGTTCGAGGGAACGTGCAGCGTCACGCAGCAGACGGTCCGTTGGATAACGGAGGATCACGGCGGGGTCCCGGTCACGTACGCGTCGGCGGGTGCGTCCCTCCCCGTCGCGTATGCGGTGCTCGGAGATGTCGCCGTCCTGGGCTCGTCGCGCGCCCAGGTCGAGTATGTGATCGACGTCCGGACGGGCGGAGGCGCGATCTCCGACGCTCCCCGGTTCACGTCGGCCACTGCGAGCGTCCCGACAGATGACGGGGTCCTGTACCTGGACGTGCCCGCCATCGTCGCCGCGATCCGCGGCCAGTTCGCGCCTGCGGAGGCTGCGTCCTTCGACAACGAGATCGGCACGTCCTTGAAGCCGATCGAGGCCGTGGTCGCCGGCACCAAGAACGAACCGGACCTCCAGCGGACGCGTCTGTTCATCCGGATCCCGTGAGGAAGAGTGACAAAGATCCGATC
>JALYLP010000297.1 GCA_030774195.1 Actinomycetota bacterium
CCCTTACTCGTCCGCAGAAACGGGAACCGGTCCCGGCGCTACGGACACCTCTGGGACCCTCACCGGCTCGGCACCCTCGACGTTCAGCCTCGGGAGCCATTGGAGCCACGACGGCAGGTACCAGTTCCAATCGCCGAGGAGCTTCATGCTCGCGGGCACCAGGACGGAGCGGACGATCGTCGCATCGAAGAAGACCGCGACGGCGAGCCCGAACCCCATCTGCTTGAGCGCGATGATGCGCCCGGCCGCGAATCCGGCGAACACCGCGACCATGATCAGCGCGGCGCCGGTGATGATCCCGGCCGTCGTGCGGAGCCCGTAGGCGACCGCCTCGCTGTTGTCGTGCGTCTTGTCGAAATGTTCCCGGATCCTGGTCAGCAGGAACACGTGGTAGTCCATCGAGAGCCCGAACAGGACGGAGAACAGGAATAACGGGATCCAGGCCTCGACCGACTCCACCTGCTGGAAGTGCAGGAGGTCGGCGATCCATCTGCCGAGAGCCGGGCCGTCCTTCTGAAACACGAGGGTGATGAGCCCGTAGGCGGCGAACACCGAGAGTAGGTTCATGATGATCGCCTTGATCGGAACGACGATCGACCGGAAGACGACGGTCAGCAACAGGAACGACAGCCCGAGCACGAACGCGAACACGATCGGCTGGTAATGCCCCGCGAGATCGAAGAAGTCGGTCGCGAACGCTGTGTCGCCTCCCACCAGGACCTTCGCGGACGTCCCGCTGAACGCCTGAGGAACGATGTCGCTCCGCAACCTGCGGATCGCGGCGACGCTCGCGTCCGAGCTCGGGTCGCCCGAGAACAGGGCGGAGACCACGGCGACGGTCTTCGAGTCGTTCGTCTGGATCGACGTCTGACCGGAGAAGGCCGGCTCGTTCGCGATCGCCTGCTGGAGCTTCGCGATCGCCGTCTGGACCTCCGGCGACGCGAGGTCCCCCTGGACCACGATCTGCGCCGGAGAGGTCTGGCCGCCGGCGAACTCTTTCTGGAGAACCACGAAGGCCTGCTTGGACTGCACTGCGTCCGGGAGCGTGCTGACGCCCGCGAACCCGGTGTGGATGCCGAGGTAGAACGAGCCGGCGGCCAGCATGAAGGTGGCTCCCAGCACGAGGCTGATGACGGGTCGGTGCATGACCGCTTTCGTGACCCGGTCCCAGAATCCGCCGACCGGTTCGGCTCCCGGTGCCTTCCTGCGCCCGAAGATACGAAGCGCGTTGACCTTGTCCCCGATCAGGCCGAGCAGCGCCGGGAGGAGCGTCATCGACGCAGCCAGCGACGCGATGACCACAAGGATCGCCCCGCCCGCGAGGGCCCGGAAGATCGTGGTCGGAAGGATCAGCATCCCGATCAGCGCGAGCACGACCGTCACGCCGCTGAAGAAGACGGCGCGGCTCGCGGTCGCTCCCGTCGCGCCGATCGCCTCGAGCTTCTCGAAGCCGCGGCGGCGCTCTTCCCGATAGCGGGAGACGATGAACAACGAATAGTCGATGCCGACCGCGAGTCCGATCATCGTGACCATGTTGGTGACGAAGAGCTGGAAGTGCACCAGCTGGCCGATCAAGGAGACCAACCCGAGGGCGAGGACGATCGCGAAGATCGCCATCACCACGGGGAGGATCGCTGCCACCACCGCCCCGAACACGATGATGAGCACGATCAGCGCGACGATGATGCCGAAGCTCTCACCCTTCTTGATGTCCTCCTCGGAGATCTTCGTATTGTCCGCATTCAGCACCGCGTTCCCGGCGACCAGCACCTGGAATCCCGGCGCGGTGGTCTTGCCGACCACGGAGCGGAGAGCATCCGCGGTGGAGATCTCCTCGTTGTGGACGTTCACGGGGATCAGCGTCGCGTGTTGGTCCGAGGAGACGAGGCCCTTGCCCTGAGGGCTGTTCTGGAGCTGGTAGTAGGTGGCGACCGGTCCGGCGACCACATCCTTGCCGAGCGCGGTGATGGCCTGCTGGACCCTCGCGACCTCCTGCTGGAACTCCGCATCCTGCACCGTGTGGGAGTCCGATCGCACGATGAAGAGCTCGGTGTTCGGCTGTTTGCCGGTGACCTTCGATTCCATGAGGTCCTGCGCCTGCACGGACTCGGGATGGTTCGTGAACGCGATGTCGTTGCTGAGGACGTTCGAGAGGAGCGTGCTCGTCAACCCGCCGGCTACGACCAGGACGAGCACCCACGCGATGGCGGTACGCCAGGGATGCCGGCTGCTCGCTCGAGCGAGCGTCTCAGGGGAGATGCGCAGTGCCATGATGAGCCCTCCTCCAGCCGATCGCTTGAGCGCAACGGCCTCGCATCGTACACTTACGTCGTATGCTTACCGCGTAAGTATAGGCGTACACCGTAAGGTGTCAACCGCCCGGGGGGCGATCGATGGCGACCGAGGAGGTGCAGAACCTCCAGGAGAAACGCTCGCTCACGCGCGGGCGCATCCTGGATGTGGCCGTGAAGATCATGGACTCCGAGGGGCTCGACGCCGTGTCGATGCGGCGGATCGGGAGGGAACTCGGCGTCGAGGCCATGTCCCTCTACAACCACGTGGAGGACAAGGCGGCGATCCTCGACGGCATCTGCGAGGTCGTCATGGCGGAGTTCGACTTCCCGAAGGAGAACACCGACTGGACGGAGCTCGCGCGTGCAGGCGCCCGCGCGTGGCGCGCCATGATGCGCGCGCACCCCAACGTGATCTCGCTGTTCGCGGAACGGAAGCATCCGCTCACTTCCGTCGACGCGCTCCGGCCGATGGAGTTCGCGCTCAACACACTCAAGCGCTCCGGACTGTCGGACGCCGACACCGTGCGGGCGTTCCGCGTCTTCGGTGGCTACATCATGGGATTCGTCTTGATGGAGGTCGGCAACATGATGTCCGGCGTCGGCGGCGAGGAGTCTCCGACGCCCGCGGAGGTGGCGGCGCTGCTGCCGCGCGATCAGGTGCCGAGCTTCGTCGAGCTGCTCCCCCATCTGACGCAGTGCGACCCGGACGAGAACTTCGACTTCGGCCTGGAGCTCATCATCGCCGGGATCCAGGCCCGGCTCGGGAGCGGAGCCGCGAAGCCCTGACGCGTCAGATCAGGGCGTGCTTTCGCCCGACGCGTTCGAACGCCGCGAGCGCCTCGCGGAGGTCCTCCTCGGTGTGATCCGCGGTGACGATGGTGCGGACGCGCGCCCTGCCTCGACCCACCGTGGGGAACACCACCGCGGGACTGAACACGCCCTCCTCCCAGAGGCCGCCGGAGAGCTCGGCAGCTTTGGTCTCATCGCCCGCGATCACCGGCGTGATCGGCGTCTCGCTGATACCCGTGTCGAAACCGAGATCCGCGAGGCCCTTCTTGAAGAGGCGTGTCCGCTCCCACAACCGTTGGAGACGCTCCGGCTCGTCGCTCATCACGTCGAGCGCCGCGATACAGGCGGCGACGACGGCCGGCGGCGCCGACGTGGAGAACAGGAACGGCCGCCCGCGGTTGACGAGCCACTCGATCAGATGCGAGGGGCCGGCGATGAACCCTCCGAGGACGCCGATCGCCTTGGAGAGCGTGCCAACCTGGATGTCCACGCGTCCGTGGAGATCGAAGTGTTCGACGGTTCCCCGTCCGGTCGGTCCGAGCACGCCGCTCGCGTGCGCGTCGTCGATCATCATGATCGCGCCGGCATGCTCCGCGACCTCGACCAGGTCGGGAAGCGGCGCGATGTCGCCGTCCATGGAGAAGACCCCGTCGGTGATCAGGAG
>JALYLP010000298.1 GCA_030774195.1 Actinomycetota bacterium
GGGCGAGGTCGTGAGGGAGACGAGGTGAGCCCGCCCGCGCCCGAAGAGATCGAGGTCTCCCGCCCCGACAAGGTGCTGTGGCCCTCGCTCGGGGTCACCAAGCGCATGTACGTCGACTACCTGCTTGCCGTCGCCGATCGCATGGTGCCGTGGCTGGAGCGCCGACCCCTCACGCTCATCCGCGCGCCGGACGGGGTGGAGGGGAAGCGATACTTCCAGAAGTCTGTGTCGAAGTACGCGCCCTCATGGATCCGCACGGTGCGGCTGCCGGCGCCGAGCGCAAAGAGGGACGTCGACTACGTGGTGTGCGACGACGCGGCGACGCTCGCGTGGCTCGGGAACCAGGCGGCGCTGGAGTTCCATCCGGCCCCGGTTCGCGTCGACAAGGTGGAGCGGCCCGACCTGCTCGTGGTCGACATCGACCCTCCGGAGGGAGAGTTCGAGGCCGCCGTCGAGGTCGCGATGCTCGTCCTCGAGGTACTGGACGGCCTGGGCGTCGCGACCGGCGTGAAGACCACCGGGGGCAAAGGACTGCACGTCGTTGCGCCGATCGAGCGTCGCTACTCCGTGAGCGCGCTGCGCCACGCTGCCGCGAGACTCACGACGATCGTCGCCGCTCGCCGGCCGGAGCTCGTGACCGACGAGTTCCGTAAGGTCGGCCGAGGTGGCCGTGTGATGCTCGATCCCTCCCGGAACGGCACCGGGGCGACGATCGTGGCGCCGTACTCTCCTCGCGCCCGGGCCGAGGGAACAGTGTCGTTCCCGGTGACTCCCGAGGAGCTCACATCGATCTCTCCGGGACAGTTCACGCTCGCGACGGTGCCGGAGCTCCTGGACCGGCCAGGGCCGAAGCGATGGATGGGCCTCCTCAAAGAACGACGCCGGTTGCCGGCCGACCTCCTGAGGGATTGACCCCTCCAGCCGCAGGAGCGGGCCGGCCCCCGGACCGCTCGCCGATTTGACGTAGCGCGCTCGGTGGAATGAGATTGACGTGGCATCGATCGGAAGGAGCGTTCCATGCGACGGACCCCCGGATTCGTGCTCGCCGCCTCAGTCCTCACGATGGTCTTCACGGTCGCTCCGGCGCGGGCCGAGGGCGGGCTGGAGGGCGTGCCGGCCTTCTCCCACGTCTTCCTGATCATCGGCGAGAACACGACGTACTCGCAGCTCAACTCCGGCAACGCGCCGTATCAGGAGACGCAGCTCCGCCCCAACGCGGCGTGGCTCACGAACTACTTCGCGACCTCGCACTACTCGACTTCGAACTACGTCGCGATGACGAGCGGCCAGTACACGCGCTGCGAGCAGGAGGACATCAAGCCGATCGACTGCCACCAGTCCACCAGGAACCTCTTCCACCAGCTGACGGTCGCCGACATCTCCTGGACCGAGTGGAACGAGTCCATGCCCTCACCCTGCTACCTCCTGAACGCGGGTGCGGACAAGACGTTCAACGCCTACCGACCGAAGCACAACCCCGCCGAGTACTACCAGAACATCGTCCGCGACTACGCGAACCCGTCGAGCGAGTGCACGGACAACGTGATCGCGGCCGGAACGACCGGCCCGAACGACATGACGTACTTCAATGCAGCCCTGCGCGATCACACCGCGTCGGCCTTCAACTACGTCGTGCCCAACATGTGCGAAGACGGTCACGACAACTGCAAGCCGCAGGGGAACCCGATCACGCAGTTCGACGACTTCCTTGCGCGCGAGGTCCCGCTCATCCAGGCGACGTACCCCGATGCCCTCGTGATCGTCACCTACGACGAGGCACAGGGAGGAGGAGCGAACAACGGCTCCAAGTTCGGCGGCGGAAACGTCCTGACGGCCCTCGCGGGACCGCAGGTGTCGCCCGGGACATACTCCGAGCTGCGCAACCATTACGGGCTCCTCCGGACGCTCGAGGACGGATTCGGCATCGGCTCGTACGTCAACAACGCCGCGACAGCCGACCCGATCACGGAGGTCTGGTCGGCCTAGCTCGCCGCGGCCGGTCGCCAGTCACCCCTCCGGCCCCCGAATCCCAGAGGAAGGCGTGAGTGTTCGGCTTCCTCGGGGTGATCGAGGACTCCGTCGGCCGAGGGGGCGGAGCCGAGCTCGCGGCCGAGCGCGTACGGGAGCTCGGCATCGTCGACGCGCTCGACGCGATGGATCGAGGCGACCTGGACGTTCCCATCCGGGGCGACGAACGGGATCCGCGAACCGGGATCGTCGCATCGGCGGACGTGCTCAGCATGACGCGTGCCGTGAGAGCTGCGGTTGAAGGCACGATCCGGAACGACGAACGCCCCTTCGTCATGGGTGGATGCTGCGCCTGCGCGGTCGGAGCGCTCGCCGGGGCCCGGGATGCGCTCGGTCACCTCTGTTTGGTCTACGTGGACGGCCATCAGGACCTGTACGACGGCCGGACCTCGCTCACCGGCGAGGCTGCCGACATGCCCTTCGCGACGGCGCTCGGTCTCGGTCCGACGGAGTGGGTGCTCGCTGCCGGTGGGGCCTCCGTCGAAGCCTCCGATGCATGGCTCGTCGGGTTTTCCGACCACGAGGAGGCGCTCGCCGCAGGAGCCCTGCAGGCATCCGACGTCCTCGCGCCTTCCCGGGTGATCGATGCTCCTTCCATACGCCGGCGCGGAGCCGGGCAGACCGGCCGATCCATCCTCGACTCCCTCGACGATGGCTCCTCGCAGTTCTGGCTGCACCTCGACGTGGACGTCCTGGACGGATCGATCTTCCCTGCGACGGACTACCCGGCGCACGAGGGCCTGACGTGGGACGAGCTGAACGAACTCCTCCGGCCGCTTGCAACGTCACGTCTGCTGGCCGGCGTCTCCATCGGCTGTTACAACCCGGACAAGGATCCGGCCCGCACATGTGGTCGCTCATTCGTGGAGATGTGGGT
>JALYLP010000299.1 GCA_030774195.1 Actinomycetota bacterium
AGCCGGATGAGCTCCTCGGGCGCCTCAGGCATCGCGGTGCCTATCGATGAAGTCCGGGATCCGCCGCGCGAGCAGCTCGGCGTTGCCGGGGGCGACGACCTGATCCTCGGTCCCGTGCAGCACCAGCGTCGGCACGGTGGTTCGCGGCAGCCGGTCGAAGTCGTCCCACGCCTGCATCGCCTCCCATTCTCGCCGTTGCCCGTGGGGATGGTCCGGTTGGGCGGCCATGGCCCGCAGATCGTCAGCCACGGCATCAGGGTGCAGTTCGGGGAACCCGGGTGCGTAGAGCGCCCGCCATGGCTCGCCCTTCGGCACGGTCCGGTCGGCGACCGCGATCGCATGCGCCGGACCGGGATGCGTCCCCGCGAGCACCAACGTCCGCACGCGGTCGGCGTGGGTGAGCGCCGCCTCCTGCGCCACCATCCCGCGAAGGACTGACCGTAGAGGTGTGCGCTCGTCGCCCCGACCGTTGCCTCGGTGCTCGATCGCGACCCGGAGCGCGGTCGCGAGCGTCGGGATGTTGCGGCGCCAGCCGGCGATGTCCCCACCGATGCCTTCCAGTAGGACGAGCGCTTGGGAACCGGGATCCCCGGCGAGCTCGTAGTGGAGCCGGCAGCCGTCCGGCCGAACCAGCGACGGCATGAGCCCGCTAGCTCGTGGCGTTCTTCGTGGCTCTCCGCAGGCGCGCGGCCACGGCCTCCAGCGTGCGGATCGCGATCGAGGGATGCTCGGTGAGCAGCCCCCGGTAGACCCACTCGGTCAGGACGAACAGGGACAGATCGGTCTTGGCGGTGACCGTGGCGGTGCGAGGGCCACCGTCGAGCAGCGCCATCTCCCCGAAGAACTCACCCGGGCCGAGGGTGTTGATGGTCTTGCCGCCGATCGACACCTTCGCTTCGCCGGAATCGATGATGAACAGTCCGGCGCCCGGCTCCCCCTCGGTGGCGACCACCGACCCTGTCGCGTGCTGGACCGGCTTGATCGCCTTCGAGACCGTCTGGAGCTCCTTCTTCGAACAGCCTGCGAAGATCGGCACCCGGGAGAGCCTTTCCACCACATCCTTGCTCGCCACGACCCCTCCTCGGTCCGTCGGGGCGATGCTACCCCGCGGACCCAGGTCGGCGTCGAGGGTGGCTCACCCAACCCTCCATCGCGTCCAGAACGCAGGCATGTCCAGATCCGGCAGCCGGGTCGAGGCCGCTCGATCGACCGCAGCCGTGAAGTCCCCTCCGCGCACGATGCCGAACCGGTGGGCGTGCGCGTAGCCGGCGAGGATCGCTTCGAATCGGGAGATCCCGAACCGGTGCGCGAGGTCGGCCAGCATGCAGCCGCCCCCGCCGTAGATCGTCCCGTACTCCTTCGTGTGGTCCGACCAGTACGACATGTCGCTCGTGATCCGCGCGGTCGGACTGGGCCAACGGTATCGATCGCACGCGCGCCACGGCCTCAGCGGCAGGAACATCGACCACGTGGCGAAGGCTTCGTCGAGCCACGGCTCCGCGTACTCGTCGTTGCCGACGATCCCGTACCACCACTGGTGAGCGAGCTCATGCGTCACCGCGCGGTCTTCCGGGTTCGCGAACACGATCTGCGGGTACTCCATCCCGCCGTAGCGCTTGAAGTCGGTGAGGACCACGTCGACCTCGGGATACGGATAGTCGCCGAACACCGATGCGTACGTTGCCATCGAGGTCCGGGCGACCTGAAGCATGTCTCGGGCATCCGCCGGCGGCACGACCTCGGGCCGGTACCACACCCGGATCAGGTCGTCGCCGGCCCTCGCCTGGAGGACGCGGAACTCGCCGGCCGCCCATGCGAAGTCCCGCACGTCGTCGGCCGCGAACGTCCGGATCTCGCGGGCCCCGTCACGTGTGAGGCCGACCTGCTGGCCTGTCGTCGGCGTGGCGAGGCCCCCGGGGACGTCGAGCGTGACCCGGTACCGGCCGACGATGGAGTAGAAGCTCTCACCGAAGCGCACGAACGGATCGAGGTGCCACCCCCGGTCGTCGTGGACGGCGAGCGTCGGGAGCGGTGTTCCGAGCAACGTCATCCCTTCCGCGTACCCGAACCGATCGTTGCGCGCCGGCACGCGGATCCGGAGGTCGAACCGGAGCGATGTCCGCGCGCCGGGCGCCAACGGGGTGTCGAGGTCGATGGGGACAGCCGTGCAGTCCGTGGTCGGCGCGCTCCACGACCCTGACGACGGGCGCGAGATCGTGATCGCCATGGGATCGCACCCGTCGAGGCCATTGGACCACAGGCGGAGCCAGACGCGCCCGAGGGGGTCGACGTCCGTGTTCGAGAACGAGACCTCTTCCCATCCGGTCCACGTGCGACCGGTCGCGTCACCCCGGAGCCGAACCGTGTAGTCGGGGTCGGCGGGGTTGCGGACGACCTCAACCTGCGAGACCGCGGGCCGTCCGACGGTCGGCGACGGCGGGACGGTCGACGGACCCGAGCCGCCGAACGAACACGCGGTCAGGGC
>JALYLP010000300.1 GCA_030774195.1 Actinomycetota bacterium
ATCAACGGCGAGGCGCAGGTGACGGAGCTGCTCCGGAACGCTGATCTGATCAGCGCCGATCAACCGCAGCCCACGCACGTCTGTATCGACCCCGATACCGGTAAAGAGACCTGCCGGATCCCGTAAACCGAGGACCATGGCTGCATCCGAGGTCACGGCGACCGAGCCTCACGGCTCGTCGACGACGGCCGTCGCGGACGCGATCGCGAAGCGCCCCGCGAGTACACGGCGGAAGGCCGTCGTGTACTCGCTGCTGGGCGCCGCCACGTTGCTCGTGATCTGGCAGTTGGCGTCCGGTTACACGCGGACGGAGTTCGATCTCCTCCCGAGCCCGGCCGAGGTCGCCCAGCGGATGTGGTGGTTCATCGTCGGGAACCCCGACCGTGGGGTCGCGCCCTGGAGCGTCCTGACGAACTTCTGGGAGACGCTACGCAAGACGTTGATCGGGTTCGTGCTCGCGGTCGTGGTCGGCGTGCCGATCGGGATCTTGATGGGGCGGTACCGCTACGCGAAGAACTTCTTCTTCGACTTCGTGTACCTCGCCGCGAACGTCCCGCTGCTCGTCTACGCGATCTTGGGGCTGCTCCTGTTCGGCCTCGGTGATGCCGGTCCCGCCTTCGTGGTCGCGCTGCTCGTCCTCCCGGTGATCTCGTTGAACGTGGCGGCGGGCGTCGAGGGCGTCGACCGGCAGCTGCTCGCGATGAGCCGCGCCTACGGACGGCCGACGCGGGCGGCGCTGCGCGACGTCGTGATCCCGTCGTTCGCCCCCTTCCTGTTCTCGTCTTCCCGGGCGTCGTTCGCGGCGTCGTGGAAGCTCGCCGCCCTCGCCGAGACGTTCGGCGGTTCGACGGGCATCGGCGTGCAGATCCGCAAGGCGTTCCAGGGGTTCGCCGTCGCGGACATGCTCGCTTGGATGATGTTCTTCGTGATCTTCGTCGTCGTGATCGAGCGCGTCGTCCTGATGCGTCTGGAGCGGTACGTGTTCCGGTACCGGCTGAAACGAGGCGAGGATGTCCTCCGGTACTGATCCCCGGTCCGTCGGTAGGCCCCGATGAAGACGGATGCCCTCGTGCAGCCGCCGCTGCGCGCGCCCAAGCGGAAGCGATCGTTTGGCGGCCAGATGGCGCGGCTGGCATTCTCCGACCGCGCCGCCCGATGGACGTCGCGTCTGCTCCTCGTCCTCGTGTGGCAGGCGGCGGGCAGTCTCAGCGACCGGTTCCCGACGCCGGTCGAAACGGCGAGGTTCATCGTCGACGAGTTCAACCGCGGCTACGCGCGTGGGGAGTGGAGTCCCGTCAATAACGAGCTCGTTCGCAACCTCGCGATCAGCCTCGAACGCGCCGGGATCGCGATGGTCTTCGTGATCTTGATCGGCGTTCCCGTCGGCTTTGCGATGGGCCGATGGTGGCGTGTCCAGGCGTTCCTCACCGACATCGTGACGGTGGGACTTGCGCTGCCCGCGTACATCTGGGCACTGCTTACCGTCATGTGGTTCGGGTTCGGGAACCGAGCCCCGATCTTCTGCGCAGTGGTCTCCGCGACGCCCGGGCTCGTCGTTCTTGTCCTCCAGGGATCGCTCGCGCTGCCGAGGCAGCTCCGCGACATGTCTGACGCTTACGACGTGCCGTTCCGCACGCAGCTCCGCCAGCTCGTCTTGCCATCGATGGCCGGAGCGCTCATCGCGGGCATCCGGTTGGCGATCGTCGCAGCCTGGGGCTGTGTCATCCTCGTGGAGTGGTTCGGCAACAACGAGGGAGCGGGGTTCCGCGCTCGGTACTGGTACCTCGCGACCGACTACAACGGGTTGATGGGCTGGGGGTTGATTGTCCTGGTCGTCGTCATCACCGTGGACCGCGGGATCATCGAGCGGATCGATCGGCGAGTGCACCGGTGGCGTGGAGCCGTCGGGGGTTTCGGGTCGTCGAAGGCGAGGCGATCGTGATCGGCACGCGAGCGCGAGCATCGAGAGCTCCGGAGGGGGTCCGGCCTTGGCGATCTTGAAGGCACGGAACGTCGTGAAGGAGTTCCCGCCGCCGACACGCCACCAGCCGACGGTGCGGGCGCTGGACGGGCTCGACTTCGAGATCAGCGGACAGACGTTCGTCTCGATGGTCGGACCCTCCGGATGCGGCAAGAGCACGTTCTTGAACATCGTGTCCGGGATCGAGGAGCCGACCTCCGGCGAGGTGTCGACCACGAACGACGAGGGCCGTCCGGCCCGGCTCGGCTACGTTTTCCAGGACCCGAGGCTTCTCCCCTGGCGAACCGTCCTGGACAACCTCCTCTACGTCCAACCGCGCAAGGACGACGAGACGCGGGCGCGGATCCAGCGCTACGTGGAGC
>JALYLP010000301.1 GCA_030774195.1 Actinomycetota bacterium
GTCTTGCGTTCGGTGATGTCGAAGATCACCCCTTGGATGAGCCAGGGGTTCCCCTGCTCGTCGTCGATGGGGAACGCCTGCTCCAACACCCACCGAACGGTCCCGTCCTCGTGCACCATCCGGTACTCGTGGTTGAGGGGGAGGTGGTTGCGGTACGCATCTTGATACTCGTCCCAGGCGCGTTCGATGTCGTCGGCGTGCACGTGGTTGCGCCACGCCGAGAAGTCGTTGAGCCATACGTCCGGATCGATCCCGATCAGATCGCGAACCTGGGGACTCACGTAGATCGAACTCAGGTTCTCGTCCACGGGATCGAGGTAGACCACGGCGGGGATGTGCTCAACCAACGAACGGTACTTCGCCTCGGCTTCGAATCGAGCCTCGCGACCGGCGTGGAGCTCGGTCGCGTCACGGAGCGCGATCACGAGGAGCCGCTCCGGGACGTCTAGCGCACCGATATGTGCCTCGATCGGGATCGGCGCGTGCCGCGCGTGCCGACACGTCGCTTCGATCCGGGATCCCTCCGGAAGGTCCAAGAGGTCCGCGGCGATCAACAGCTCGATCGAGCTTCCGACGAGCTCACCCCTCGGGAACCCGGTGAGCTCCTCGACGTGCCGGTTCGCGTACACGATGCGGCCGTCGGTCTGCGCCACGACGAGACACTCCGGTGTCGCCTCCAATAGCGACCCGGGCTCGATCCGATCCGTCAGCTTCGGCGTCGACGCGTCGTCGGAGCCGGTCTGCTCCAGCCCGAAACTCATCCCGAGGAAAGCCTTCCAACCAGGTGACAGTCGAAGCATCGGCCTTCGATGAGCCGTACCTGAGCGAACGCCCGCCCGACACCGGGATTCAGGCAGCCGGGACGCGCTCTTCGATACCCCAGGGAGACCCGTAGTCGCTCAACAGTTCGAGGAACGCGGTCGGCTCGAACGCCTCCGGGCCGAGCACACCCGCGCCCGACCACGATCCGTTCGCCAGAAGCTCCAGCGCAACGACGGGATTGACGGCGGTTTGCCACACGACGGCCTGCGCGCGATCGCGCCCCCAGGTCTCCTCGTTGTCCACCACGTGGTAGAGGTAGACTTCCCGCGCGTTCCCATCCGTGCCCGTCCCCGTGACGCGGGTCCCGGCGCACGTCTTGCCGGACATCTTCGGGCCGAGACCGGCAGGGTCCGGCAGGCATGCGGCGACGACGTCGCGCGGACTGACCTTCGTTCCCCTGACCTCGATCGGATCCGTCGCGTCCAGCCCGAGCTTGTGCAGCGTCTTCAGGACCTCGATGAACTCGTCGCCGAGACCGTACTTGAACGTCACGCGCCGACAGTCGATCCACCGAGGGACCAGCAGCACCTCCTCATGCTCGACGTGGACGCAATCGATCGCACCGATCCCCTGGGGGAAGGTGAACGTCTCGGGCTCGCTGAACGGAGGCAGCGTGTACCAGCCGCGCTCCTTCTCCCACACGATGGGCGGATTGAGGCATTCCTCGATCGTCGTCCAGATCGAGAAGCTCGGCGCGAAGTCGTACCCCTTGACCACCAGGTTGGCTCCGTCACGGACGTCGACCTCCTCGATGCTGCCGAAGAGGTGATCCTGCGCGTAGCGCGCGAAGACGTCGGAAAGGCCGGGCTCGACACCCATCCCGACCAACGCGAGCAAACCTCGTTCCTCCCACGCGTCGGCCCGGGCGAACTGCGCATCGCCCAACTTGACGCCCGGCTCTCCGTACGGCTCCTCGGGGTTCGGCTGCGACAACGACAGCGCCATGTCCAGATAGGTCGCACCGGCCTCGAACGCTCCGGTGAAGATAGGCATCACCAACCGTGGGTCCACGGCGTTCAGTACGTGCGTGATCCCCTCCGCCCGACAGAGTTCCGTGATCGCGCTTCGATCCGAGGCGTCGAGCGTCGCCGCCGAGAACCGGCCGGTCCCCTTGTCGTAGCGCTCCACGACGCTCTGGCCGCGTTCCTCGTGGTGATCGGCGAACACGACGTGCTCGTAGAAGTCACGTCTGGCGGCGATCGGGGCGAAGGCTGCGCCGACGCCGCCGCAACCGACGACCAGGACCCTCATGGCCGCGGAGTCTACGCGACGTGTATCCGGCGACAGGGGTGGGTAGGTGGCGCGGCGGGGGTCGCCGTCCCTTCGGGACGGCGACCATCCCCACCGTCAGTGGCTCAGACCGTCGTGCAGCTCACGAAGGCACTCGAGCCATTCGCTCGATCCGCACTCAGCCACCCGACCGGGCTGCCAGCTCCCCCGGATGTCGTGACGACGATCTTGCCGTCCACTCCGGGCGTGTCGCCGGCGGCCTCCGAGAACGAGAACGACGTGTCCTGCGGGATCGGGTAGTCGACGAAGTCGCTGTCCTGGAATCGGATACGCATCGTGACGTCGCCGTTGATCGCCCGGAACGAGCCGTAGACGATGAACGGCTGGCGGTTCGTGGTGTGACACTTCACAACCGTGTTGCCGCTCGTCTGGTCGATGAGCGCATGATCGGTCGTGTGTCCGACCGCGGCCGCCGCCCCCTCCGACGCGATCACCAACACGGCTGTGGCGGTGGCGGCTAGGGCCAGGCTGTATCTCTTCAGCTATACCTCTCGCGCGCGGGTGTCGAACCCAGGCCGATGGAGGCGAAGGCATGACCTCAAGGAGTTAAGGGAACACGGAGAGTGATGATGAAGCTCGACGTGCCCAGGTGGCGAAGATCGGTGCTCTGCTTCGGGGTGATCTTGGCCCTCGTCGGAGCAGGTTGCGGCGGGAGCGGCGAGCTGGGCGCCAAGGCACTGCTGCAAGATTCGAAGACGTTGCGATCGGCGGCCGCCGAGGGAGCGCTCCTGGCAGAAGATGCCGTCGCCGGCAAGGCGACGCGCATCTACACCCACGAGCACGCCGTCGAGCTCTCCACGGCCGCCTCCCAGATCGCGGCCACGTTGGGGGCGGCCACGACTGAGCCCGCGCTCGAGCCAGAGCTCGGCCAGCTCGCGGTCCTCGCCGGCCAGATCAGCGCCGACCTCGAGCGCCTGAGCGGCGCCTCAACCGACGAGCAACGCGTACTGACCGGTGAGCTTCAGGCGGACGCCGCAGCGAGCCGACGGATCAGCGAAGGTCTCACGTGAGCCTGAAGAACATCCTCGCCGTCGCCCTCGGCATCTTCTCGGCCATCGGCGGTTTCGTCGACATCGGCGATCTCGTCTTCAACACGCAGGCCGGAGCGACCTTCGGCTTCCAACTCCTCTGGGTCGTCGTGGTCGGAGTCCTCGGGATCATCGTCTATTCGGAGATGTGCGGGCGCGTCTCCGCGGTCTCCGAGCGCCCGGTCTTCGACCTGGTCCGCGAGCGGACCGGCTTCGGTGCGGGACTGGCGACCCTTCTCGCTTCCGAGGTCGTGAACCTGATGACGTGTGCCGCCGAGGTCGGAGGTGTCGCGATCTGCCTCCAGCTCCTCTCCGGCCTCCCGTATCGCGTTTTGATCCCGCTCGCGGTCGTGGGTCTCGCCGTCAGCAGCTGGGTGCTGCCCTTCAGGTGGATCGAGCGAGTCTTCGGCTATCTCGGCCTCTGCCTGCTCGTCTTCGCCGTGGGGGCGATCAAGCTCCACCCCGATTGGGGCCGGGTCGCTCATGGCTTCATCCCGGGCTCCCACTCCGGCGGCAGCCTGGTGGTCTACCTCTACTTCGTGGTCGGCCTCCTCGGCGCGGCGATGACTCCCTATGAGGTCTACTTCTATTCCTCGGGCGTCGTCGAGGACCACTGGGGTCCGAAGGATCTCGGCCTGAACACCGTGACGGCGATCATCGGCTATGGCCTTGGCGGCTTCCTCTCCTTCGCGCTGATGATCGTCTCGGCGGTCCTCTTCCTTCCGAAGGGCATCTCGCCGCGATCCTTGGGCACACCGGCCCTGGCAGCCGAGCATGCTTTCGGGCAAGTGGGCTTGCTGCTGGCGCTCGTCGGCATCCTCTTCGCCGTCGGCGGCGCAGCGATCGAGACGTCGTTCGCCGGCGCCTACAACCTGGCCCAGTTCTTCGGATGGAACTGGGGCAAGAAGGAGCGTCCCGCCGGTGCGCCCCGTTTCACGCTGTCGTGGGTGGCGATCTTCGCCCTCGCCCTCCTGGTCGTGATGACCGGTTACGACCCGGTCAAGCTGACGGAGTACTCGGTCATCTTCTCGGTGGTAGCTCTGCCGTTGACGTACCTGCCTATCCTCCTCATCGCCAACGACCACAGCTACATGGGTGCGCACGTGAACGGGAAGCTGGCCAACTTCTTCGGCGTCCTCTACTTCATCGTCATCCTGGTGATCGCCGCCGCAGCGATCCCCCTGCTGCTATTGACGCACGGAGGCCAGGGATGAGACCACGATGAGGAAGACCACCGATGTCGACATCGCGCTCAGCATCTTCGATCACCAGCTCGTCGACGGCGACGGTCAGAACTGCGGGAAGGTCGACGATCTCGAGATCACCGG
>JALYLP010000302.1 GCA_030774195.1 Actinomycetota bacterium
GTCGGTCGGCGCAGCACAGCCGATGTAGGTGACGGTCGCGCCGTCCAGGCTCGCCTCGCGCGCCAGTTCCGCGGTCAGTCGCGTCCGCCCCATCCCCGGCGCTCCGATGACGAACACCGCGCGGCCGTGCCCATGGCGCGCACGGCGCCAGGACCATCGGAGCCACCGGAGTTCCTTGTCTCGGCCGACGAATGGGCTGACGAGATCCAGCTCTGGTGGGAGATCGGTGCTCGTTGGGTGGCCACTCCTCCGTGACGCGGCGGGTATCGACGCCCGTGTTGGTTTGACCCGAACCGCCCGAACCGGTTCGCTGATCCCCTTCATCTCGAAGGGCTCCGTAGGCTCGTAGGACATCCCGTGGATCGTGCTCGCGAGATGGACCACACCCTCGCTCGCGAGCACCTCGCCGGCGCCGGCCTTGCTGCAGAGCCTGGCCGCGAGGTTCAGTGCGCCGCCCCGATACCCCCCCGCGACCGGGACGGCTTCTCCGGCATCGAGCCCGAAACCGACCCCCAGTGGCAGGGTCGGATCGTCGACGGTCGCTTCGGCGAAGGCATCGGCGAGATCCGTGGCAGCGCGAAGGGCATCGCGCGCAGACGTGAACGCAGAGAGCGCCTCGTCACCCCGAAGCTCGACGAGCTCGCCTCCCCAGGCCTCGACACCTTCCCGAGCGATCTCCGCGAAGGTCCCCGCCAGGCGCCCGGCGGCCTCGTCCCCGTATCGCTGGGTGAACGCCGTGTAGCCGCGAACGTCGGCGATCAGGAAGGTGCGGATCGCGTGTACCTCGGTCGAGGTCATGCAACGTTCCACGGTGGACAGGCGGATCGGATCCACATGGCGACCTCCGGCAGAGGCGCCGATTGTGGCACAAGCTCACTCCGGCCGAAGCGGTTTGAGCTGCACCGCGCGCTCGGCAGCGCGGTTGGGGGATCCACGGTCCGGGTACGCTCCTCGCGGGAGGATGGCCGAGCGGACGAAGGCGACGGTCTTGAAAACCGTTAGCGGGGCAACTCGCTCCAGGGTTCGAATCCCTGTCCTCCCGCCGATCGGATCTTCGGCAGTCGAGCGATCCTTAGGAGCGAGCGGCCTTCCCGAGCATGTCGTCGAGGAGTGGCGGGCCGCCGGCCTCGATTAGCTCCAGCAGGTGGAGGTTCTCGACGCCGACCGAGAGCACCCGGGCGGCCTCGATCGCCGAATCGTCGCCCAGATCTCGCCGATAGAGGTATGCCCGCACCGAGAGTTCGCGCATCCCCGACCTGCCCGACAGCGACGCCAGGTCCATGACCCAGCGAGCAGCCGTCGGATGCTCGGCCGCGACGGCGACCGCGCAGAGCGCGTCCAGTACGTAGGCGCGAAGCCACAGATGGGTGTCGCGCTGGCGGGCGCACCGTGTCAGGGCCTCGCCCAACGTTGCGACCGCTCCGGCCAGGTCACCGGCGGCGGCCGTGAGCAGCCCGAACCCACGGACGCCGTAGGCCTCCCAACACGCATCGTCTACCTGACATCCGAGCGCGAACGCGTGCTCGAATGCCTCGGTCGCCCGGTCGAGGTCGCCGCGACGGACCCAGACCTCGGCGATGAGCGCCTCCGGAAAGGCGGCGAACGTTGTCCACCGCTCGGCCGCGGTCAGTTCGATCCCCCGTTCCAAGGCCGCTTCGGCGAGGTCGAGCTCGTTCCGAAGCAGGTGCGTGCGGCCGAGCATCGCCGTCGACCACGCCTCTTGCTTGGTCTGGTCCGTCTCGGCGGCGAGCTCGATCGATCTGTGGAAGGCCTCCACCGCGAGGTCGTGCGCGCCGGCGTCGGCAAATCGAGCCCCGCGCACGGCGTGGATCTTCGACAGCTCGACCGGGTCGTCGCCCGCGAGCCCTTCCGCCGCGCTGAACCAGGTTCCCGCGCGGACGTAGTCGCCGCGAAGGAGCTCGACATAGCCGAGCTCGCGGTGCGCGGACGCGGCGACCGCGCGTTCGTCGCTCGCCTCCGCCGCGGCGATGGCGCGGTGGAGCGCGGCTGCGCCTTCCTCGTCCTTGCCCTTGGTGGCGTGGATCAGGGCGGTCCCGAGCGAGAGCAGGGCCGCCGCCTCGAGCGCTCGATCGCCGGCTCCTTGACCGGCAGCGACGGCGTTCCGCAGACCGTCGACGCCGGCCTCGACGGCGCCGGCGCTCACGGCGGCCTCCCCGGACTCGAGGAGTGCCCGCAACGCCGCTCGTCCTCCGCCCGCGTCCGTCCGGGATGCGGGGGGATCGATCCGGGCTGCCTCGGCGAGCTCGGGCCCGGGCTCGACCCCGAGCTCCTGCCGGAACAGATCGATGGAGGCCGAGAGCTGCCGCTGCACGGCGATCTGGTCGCCGGTGCCAGCGAACGCGCGGATCAGGAGGGTGTGCGCGTCCTCATCGAGGGGAGCGACGGCCACCAGGCGGGTGGCCAGGTCGACCGCCGTCCGAGCGTTCCCCGACGCGAGCGCTCGCAATGCTCCTTCTCTGAGCACGGCTTCGCCGAGCCCCGCGAGCCGCCGACGCTCACCGAGGAGCCACGCCGAGAATCCGGGGCTGGCGTCGATCTCGACACCCTCGAGTAGCTCCCGTCCGAGGCCGGGAAGTTCCACGGCCTCGAGCGACGTCCCCGCCATCAACACCTGGACGTCCATCAGGGATCCGCTCGGGAGACGAAGCTGCACGACGTTCCCGCTCCCGATCGTCTCGGGACCGCCCAAGAGCCTTCGGAGCTCGGAGAGGTTCCAGCGTAACGCGCCTGCGGGGTCCTCGGCATCGGGGAAGAGGAGATCGACCAGCTGCTGCCGGGTCGGCGGCCGATCCGAGAGCGCCAGGTAAGCGAGCAGCGCCCAAGCCTTCCTGCCCTTAGGTGCGGCGTAGACCGTCCCGTCACGCACCACGATGGGTGCCCCGAGCAGATAGGCGGTGACCGACATGCGGGCCATCCTGCGGGCTCGCCCACCTCCCAGGCAAGGGTCCGCGCCGCCGATCCTTCTCACTCCGCCTCACACGCCGCGGGGCTAGCGTGGCCGACAGCCGACCGAGGAGGACCGCTGAAGATGCCGAACGTTTCGATCGACGAGCTGCGCACCCAGGTGCGCGGCGACGTGATCTCATCCGACGACGAGGCGTACGAGGAAGCGCGGCACGTCTACAACGCCATGATCGACCGGCGACCCGCGATGATCGTCCGGCCCGCCAACGTCGGCGACGTCATCGCCGCCGTGAACCTGGCTCGCGAGAACGAGCTCGACCTCGCGATCCGCGGGGGAGGTCACAGCGTTCCGGGCTTCGGCACGTGTGACGGCGGCATCGTGATCGACCTGTCTGGTATGCGCGGCATCCGGGTCGATCCCGCCACCTCGACGGCACGGGCCGAGGGCGGGGCGACGTGGGGGGACTTCAACGCTGCCACGTACCCCTTCGGCTTGGCGACGACGGGGGGCATCATCTCGACGACCGGCGTCTCGGGCCTCACGCTCGGAGGAGGGATCGGCTACCTGGCGCGTGGGTTCGGCCTGTCGTGCGACAACCTGCTCTCGGCCGACGTCGTGACGGCCGATGGACGGTTCGTGGTCGCGAGTGAACGCGAGAACGAGGACCTCTTCTGGGCGTTGCGAGGCGGCGGCGGGAACTTCGGCGTCGTGACCTCGCTCGAGTTCCGGCTGCATCCGGTGAAGGACATCTACGGCGGCCCGATGTTCTTCGAGCTGGGCGAGGTCGAGAACGTCCTGCGAACCTTCCGCGAGTACATCGCCGACGCGCCGGAGCAGCTCGGTGCGTTCCCCGCGTTCCAGGTCGCGCCGCCGCTCCCCTTCATCCCCGAGGACCGCCACGGCGACACCTTCATCGCGATGGTCGCGTGTTGGGCGGGTCCGCTCGAGGAGGGCGAGAACGCGCTGAAGCCTTTCCACGACATGGCCCCGGTCGTTGCCGAGCACGTCGGGCCGATGCCGTACCCGGTCCTGAACAGCGCGTTCGATGGATTGGTGCCTCCGGGCCTCCAGCACTACTGGAAGGCGAACTTCGTGAAGCAGCTGACGGATGAGGCGGTCGCTGCACACGCGGTGCACGGGCCCGACGTACCGGCCGTGAACTCGACCGTGCACATCTATCCGATCAACGGAGCCGCGCATCGAGTGGCGCCCGATGCGACGGCTTTCGCCTACCGGGAGGCGAACTTCGCCACCGTCATCGCCGGCATGTGGCCCGAGGCGAGCCAGAACGAGGCCAACATCGCATGGGTCCGCAACTACTACGAGGCCACGGCGCCCCTGTCGGAAGCAGGCGGCTACATCAACTTCATGAGCGGCGACGACCAAGACCGGATCAAGGCCAACTACAAGGGGAACTACGACCGGCTGGTGGACGTCAAGCGGCGCTACGACCGCGACAACCTGTTCCACCTGAACCAGAACATCCGACCCTGACCGGCATCTGCCCGAACGCCCCGACAGACCGACGGGCTCCCTCCCGCGCGCGGGGGTCCCCCGTTCGCCCTGTTGAGAGGGTCCGAGCCGCCACCGATACGGACCTCAGGAAGCGAGAGGAGGCTCCGCGAGGTGCGGTTCGACCGCGACAAGGTTCCGGACGGCGACCGGCTGCGCCGAGCAGCGCGTGTGGCCGGTCTCCGCGACTTCCGCACGCCGTCGCTCGAGACGGTCGAACGTCGGCGGAGGCAGCTCTGGCTCGTGACGACGATCGTGATCTCATCGGTCGTGGCAGCCATCATGGTCGTGACGCGGCCGGCCGGTTCGTCGCCCCAGATGCTCTCCGAGCCACTGCTCCGTCTCTCGGTGATCGCGCTCGCCGTTGCGTGCTGCGCCTACGCGATCGAGAAGGAGGTGCATCTCGGGCGCGCCACGCGGATGCTGACCGACGAGCGTGTCCTCACGGCCGCGCTCACCAACCGGCTCCACGAGGTATCCCTGTTGCTCGATGCGGGGCGCGCGATGAACCAACTCCTCGAACTGCCCGAGCTGTTGGAGACCGTCCTTCGCAGTGCGTGCGAGCTGCTCGATGCGAACGGCGGCTCGATGATGCTGGTGGAAGGCGACGAGCTCGTGACGCTCTGCGTGCGTGGCCGCGAGGAGGCCGTAGGCGCTCGTCTCCGACTCGGGGAGGGCATCGCCGGACACGTCGCGCTCCGCCGCGAACCGGTGCTGATCGAAGGCCACGTCGACCCGAAGGAGTTCCCGGGCCTCGCCGACCGGGCGCCCTACGTCGACAGCGCGATGTCGTTGCCGCTCGTTCACCGCGACGAGGTCGTCGGGGTCCTCAATGTGAACGCGGCCGCGGACTACGCCTTCACGGAGTACGACCTGCGCGCCGTTGCCGTGTTCGCCGAACAGGCCGCGACCGCGATCGCGAACGCCCGCCTCTACGAGGCTGAACGCGCCCACGTCGCCGAACTGATCGAACTGCGCCACGAACACGTCGGAGGGGCCGGATGATGGCTCCGACGCTCAAACCGCGTGTGTTGATCGTGGAGGACGACCCGGATCTCCTCGTCGTGCTACGTGTGAACCTGACGGCGATGGGCGTGGAGCCGATCCTCGCCGGCGACGGGCGCACCGCGATCTCACGGATCCAGGCCGAACGTCCCGATGCGGTGGTGCTCGACGTGATGCTTCCGGGGATCGACGGGTGGTCGGTGCTGGAGGACCTGCACGCGATGGGTGACCCGGTTCCCGTCGTCGTGTGCTCGGCGAAGAAGGACCCCGAGGACATGGAGCGGGCGCGGCAGCTCGGCGCGTCGGGCTACGTCGTCAAGCCGTTCGACATCGACCGGTTGATCGACGCGGTCCTGGAGGCGACCGGTCGCAGCCGGAGGATGCAAGCCGCGAGCGAGTTCGGCATCGAACGGCCCGAGCTCGCCTGAGGTTCGTCCGGAGGTCCCCCGTATCCTGGGGCGCGTGGCCCCTTCCGCTGACCGCCTGCTCTGCGCGCTCCGGCGAGAACCCGTCGACCGCACGCCGATCTGGTTCATGCGTCAGGCGGGCCGTTATCTACCCGAGTACCGCGAGCTCCGGGGCGACCGCGACATCCTCGAGACGATCCGGATCCCCGGCGAGGCGGTCGAGATCACCCTCCAGCCGCTCCGGCGGATGCCGCTCGACGCGGCGATCTTGTTCAGTGACATCGTTGTGCCGCTCGTCGCGATCGGGATCGCCTTCCGGATCGAGACCGGTCGCGGCCCGATCCTGGACGAGCCGATCCGATCCCGGCGCGACATCGACCGTCTCCGTCCGCTCGAGCCCGAGGTCGACGAGCCGTACACCCTTGAGGCGGTTCGCGCGCTCGCCCGCGAGCTCGAGGTGCCGTTGCTCGGCTTCGCCGGCGCACCCTTCACCCTCGCGAGCTACCTGATCGAAGGCGGTCCGAGCCGCGATCACGCCCGGACGAAGGGCCTGATGTTCGCCGATCCGCTCACGTGGGACGCCCTGATGCGGGCGCTCGTCGATGTGGTCGTTCCCCATCTGCGAGCGCAGGTGGGGGCGGGCGCGAGCGCGCTACAGATCTT
>JALYLP010000303.1 GCA_030774195.1 Actinomycetota bacterium
ACGTAGAGCTTCGGAATCTGCTCGCGCAGAGAGGAGAAGACGATCTTCTTGCCGGTCGGAGACCATCCCGGCTGCTTGTCGATCCCGGAACTGCTGGTGATCTTCACGAGGTTCTTGCCGCTGGGAGACACGGTGTAAATGTCCCCGTGTCCGGAGCGGGTGCTCGCGAACGCGATCCTCTTCCCGTTCGGCGACCAGGCAGGTTCGAGGTCGTCCGCAGCGTTCCGCGTGACGCGGTGCACGTTGGAGCCATCGCTGCTCATCACGTAGATGTCGTAGTTCCCGCCCCGCTCTCCGGAGAAGGCGATCTTCCCCGTGCGGGAGATGGAAGGATCGACGTCCTGTCCGACGTTCGTGGTGAGGCGCGCCTGGCCGGTTCCGTTCGCGTTCATCGAGTAGATGTCGAAGTTGCCGTCGGTGCAGCATTGGGCGTAGGCGATCTTGTTGTGGTTCGCGGACCAGACCGGATCCAGCTGCAACGCCGAGTCGTTCGTCAGCCGAATGAGACCGTGACCGCTGGGAAGGACGGTGTAGATCTCGTACGAACCTGTGCGATCACTCGCGAATACGATCCGGCCGTTGTGGCCCCTGAACACGGCGGGAGCCGGCTGAGCGGAGATGCCGAGCCAGCTCCCGGCCACGGCCGCGATCGTCGCGAGGAGGGCTCCTCGCCGCAGGCGTCCCGTCCGGGAGTGCATGAGACGGAGCACGCTAGCTTCCGATCAGCCCGTCCGGGCGGACGTCGCGGAAGATGCGGTTCGCGCCCTTCCGGTCGAGGAACGCGAGGGTGCGATGCCCGATCCGGGCCGACTTTCCGGGGAGGATGATTGCCTTCACGTGGTCGTTCGGGATCTTCAGTGCCAGGTCGGCCAGGGCGGACAGGTCCGACATCGGGACCGTGCTCGTCGTGCTGTCGGTGAGCGCGTTGATGTAGACGCTCAGCCTGGCGGAGTCGCCTGCGACCTCCGTTTGGAGCTGCTTCAGGACGGCGAGCAGGATCCGCTCCTGGTTCTTGGTCCGGCCGTAGACGGAGCCGGGCACGTTGTGCCGCGCTCGGGCCATCGCGAGTGTCTGCGTGCCGTCCAGGTGCTGAAAGCCGGGGTCGATCGCGGCTCCCGAGCGTGGGTCGTAGATCGGATACGGAACGTCGATCGTGAGGCCGCCGATCTTGTCGATCATCGACTTGACGCCGCCGAACGAGGTGATCAGGTAGTAGTCGATGTGGATTCCGCTCAGCGCCTCGACGGTCTGGACGGTGAGGTCCGGCCCCCCCGAGGACATCGCCTCATTGATCTTGTCGATCCCGATCCCGGGGATCGGGACCTCGTAGTCGCGGTTGAAGCCGAGGACCGAGGCTTTGTGTTCCTGCGGGTTGACTCCGATCAGCTGGAGGACGTCGGAATGTCCTCGTGTCACAGGCGTCCCGGGACGGGCATCGCTTCCGATCGCGAGGATGAAGATCGGTCCGTTTCCTCCGACGGGATCGCCAGGATGGGCGGCCCGAAGGATGATCTGCGGATACTGCGGTGCGGCCGCATGCGTCGCCGGCTGGAAGACACCGAGGGCGGACCCGGCGATCCACGTCGACAGTGCGACCAGTGCAAAGATCCCGTGGCGCAGCGCGGGGAAACTTCGAGCGGACCCGGCCATAGACGGCAGAGGCTAGCGTTCCTCGCCCCGAACGGCAAAGGGGTTCGCGACGAGATTGACGAACCGGAGGTTGCCTCAGTAGGGTCTGTCACTCCCGATGACCTTGCCGAGATTCCTCCGCGCCCGGCTGCTCGCCCTTTCCACCCTGCTCGCCCTCGCCGGAGGCCTCCTCACCTACTCCGCACAGCCTGCATCTGCGGTCTTTCCCGGGCACAACGGAAAGATCGTCTTCTCCAGCGACCGGGGGGGCTTCTACGACATCTACACGGTGAACCCGAGCGGAAAGAACCTGCATCGCCTGACCAACGACGTGGCCCTTCAGCTGGCGCCGGTATGGTCCCCGACCGGCAGCCGCATCGCATATTCCCAGTGCTGCACGAACGGATCCTTCGACATCTACGCGATGAACTCGAACGGCACGGATGTGAGGCGCCTCACGCGCTCTCGCGGCCAGGACATCGACCCCTCCTACTCGAAGAACGGCAAGATCGCGTTCTCCGGTGAGCGTGGCGGCAACTACGACATCTACATCATGAATGGCGACGGCTCCAACATGCACCGCGTCACCCGGAACGCTGCGGACGACCTGGAGCCCGCATGGTCACCGAACGGCAAGAGGATCGCGTTCCAGAGCACGCGGACGGGGAACGGGGACATCTACACGATGTCCGCGAACGGTAAGGGCCTCAAGCGCATCACGACCAACGCCAGCATCGACAAGGAGCCGGCCTGGTCGCCGAGCGGCGAGAAGATCTGCTTCTCTGGGCTCCGGGAGGCGAACAACAAGCTCTACGTCGTTCCGGCGCGCCGGGGCGGCAGGGGTCGGAAGCTCACGCACGGCGCGGGAGTGGACCAGGATCCCGCCTGGTCGCCGGACGGCAAGAGGATCGTGTTCTCCGCGGGGCGTGGCGGTGCGCGGGGATTCGACCTCTTCACGATCCCGGCGCAGGGGGGGAATCCCCAAAGGCTCGTGGGACAGCCGAAGACCTTCGACGTCAAGCCCGACTGGGCGCGTAAGTAGCCGGGGTGGAGGTTTCTTAGGGACCCTTCCAGTTCGGCGG
>JALYLP010000304.1 GCA_030774195.1 Actinomycetota bacterium
CGTCCGAGGTTCGGCTACGGCGAAGACGCCACCTCGATCGGATCGAGGGGTGGGATCCCGGTCGCAACTTCGGGCAGCTTGGCGATCGCGGTCAACACCTGGGGGGTGGGTACGCCCCAGGTGGGCCATTCCTCGATCGGGGGATCGTTCGTCGCGAGAACCGACGGGATGATCGCTCTTTCGGCGGCCTACCAGGAGCCCCTCGTTTTCCCCACGCGCGCCGACGTCGAGCGTCGCCTGGCGAGCACGATCTCGTTCTGGCGGGATTGGGCGGGCTCGTGTGCGTTCGTTGGGCCTTGGCGTCGGGCTGTTGAGCGGAGCGCGCTCGCGCTCAAGCTGTTGGTTTTCTCACCCTCCGGGGCGGTGGCCGGAGCAGCGACGACCTCACTCCCCGAGAACCTGGGCGGAGAGCGCAACTGGGACTACCGGTTCTCTTGGGTTCGCGACTCGGCGTTCACCCTCGCAGCGCTTCTCCACCTGGGCTATGCCGCTGAGGCCGACGCCTTCTTCTGGTGGCTGATGCACGCGTCGCAGCTAACCCACCCCCGGCTCGAAGTCTTGTATCGACTCGACGGGGGGCTGGGCGGGCAGGAACGGATCCTTCCGCTCGCCGGATACGGATCCTCGCGACCGGTCCGGATCGGTAACGCGGCTGTCCAACAGGTGCAACTCGATCTCTACGGGGACCTGATGCAAACGGCATGGGTGTACGCCTCGACCGGGCACCCGATCGAGGGAGAGATAGCCCGACGCCTCGGGAGGACCGCCGACCTCGTCTGCGACTTATGGGAGATGCCGGACGCCGGTATCTGGGAGGTGCGTAGCGAGCCTCGACACTTCACGCAGTCGAAGATGATGTGTTGGGTCGCTCTCGATCGGGCCCTCAGGCTCGCGACAGATGGCCACATCAGCGGTCGGGTCGAGCGATGGCGCGCAGAGAAGGCCTCGATCGCGTCGTTCATCGAATCGCGATGCTGGTCGGAGAAGCAACAGAGCTATACGCGATCCGCGGATAGCGAAGAGCTCGACGCTGCCCTGCTCTTGGGGGCACTCTACGGGTACCGAGATCCGAAGGATAAGCGCATGACCGGAACGATCGACGCGATCGGGCGGGAGCTCGGCCACGGCCCATTCATCTACCGGTACTCGGGAGAGGACGGGCTCGCCGGCTCCGAGGGAGCGTTCATCGCGTGCTCGTTCTGGTTCGTGGAAGCCCTCGCCAGATCGGGACGGCGACCGCGCGCACGATCGCTGATGGCGGATCTGCTGTCACGATCCAACGATCTCGGACTCTACGCGGAGGAGATCGATCCGCGGAGCGGAGACTTCCTCGGGAACTTCCCCCAGGCGATGACGCATCTCGCCCTCATCAGCGCAGCCGTCTCTTTGAACGACGGGCGGTCGGTCCTTGACGGCGGGCCGTCGTGAACGTGTGGTCGGCGGTGGTCGGAGGGTTGGCGGGGACCCTCGTGCTCACGACGATCCTTCGCGGCGCGACGGAGCTCCGACTCACCAGGATCGATCTTCCCTTCCTCCTCGGGACGGCGGTCACGTCATCGCGCGAGCTCGCGAAGGTCATCGGGTATGCGGCCCACTTCGCGTTCGGGGCGCTCTTCGCGCTGGGCTATTACCTCCTGTTCCTCACGCTCGGTGCGAGCGGACCGCTGCTGGGTGCCGTTTTCGGCCTGGCGCACGGCCTGTTCGCCGGCACCGCACTCGTGAACGTCTTGCTCCCGATCGTCCATCCGAGGATGGGCTCGGACATCAGCTCCTCGAGAACCGCGCCATTGCTCGAAGCACCCGGCTTCATGATGTTGAACTATGGCGCGGCGACACCGCTCGTAAGTCTCTTCGCGCATGCGTCATACGGCGCGATCGTCGGCACTTTCGTCTTGTACGGTTCGCGGTGAGCCGCCGCGACTGCTCACGTATCGGGGGCGAGGCCCATGTCTCGCGAGAGCACGAGCCTGAGGATCTCGCTCGTGCCCTCGCCGATCTCGAGGACCTTCGCGTCTCGGTAGTAGCGAGCCACCGGGAACTCCTCGGTGTAGCCGTACCCTCCGTGGATCTGAACGGCCTCGCGGGCGCAGACGTTGGCGATGTCGCTCGCGCGGAGCTTCGCGGTCGCTGCGGCGGCCGCGTAGGGGCGACCTTCGTCTTTCAGCCAGGCGGCGTGCCAGGTGAGCAGGCGGGCGGACTCGATCGCGACCCGCATGTCGGCGAGCTTGAACGCGATCGCCTCGAACGAGCCGATCGGACGGCCGAAGGCCTCCCGATCGCGCGCGTACGAGAGGCTGGCGTCCAAACACGCCTGTGCGAGACCCACCGAGATCGCCGCGATGGCGATCCGACCGTCGTCGAGCGAGCCGAGGCATTGCCGTAGGCCGCGGCCCCGTTCGCCGAGCAGCTGATCTTCCGGGACCCGACATCCTTGGAACACGACCTCGTGCGTGTCCGTCGAGCGCCAGCCCATCTTCCGGTACTCGGATCCGATGACGAGACCGTCCGCATCGGCCGGGACGATGATCGTCGAGACATCGTGAGGTGGTTCGTCGGTGTGGCACGCGACGACGAGGAACCCGGTGATCGGCGTGCCGCTGTTCGTGATGAACGACTTTGAGCCATCGATCGTCCACGTGCCGTCCGCGAGTCGCGCGGTCGTGCGGAGCGCCCTGATGTCGGATCCACCGCTCGGCTCCGTCAGCGCGAAGCCGGCGAGCATCTCTCCCGCGGCGATGTGCGGGAGCCACCGCTCCTTCTGCGCCGCCATCCCGAAACGCGTCACCATCCCCCCGGCGAGACCCGACGCGACCGACAGCGTGACGGCGACGCTTGCGTCGACCCGGCCCAGCTCTTCCATCACCAGCGCCCATGTCAAGGCGTCGGCCCCGAGGCCCCCGTACTCCTGCGGGATCGGGAGCCCGAAGAGCCCGAGGGCTCCCATCTTCTTCACGATCTCGATCGGGAAGGCCTCGTGCTGATCTCGCTCCGCTGCGCCCGGCGCGACCTCGTTCTCGGCGAACTCGCGTACGAGCGCTCGCAGCTGCTCCTGCTCATCGGTCAGGTCGAAGTTCATATCGGTTCGAACCCCTCGAGATCGAGGATCGACGCCGCTCGGTCCGGCCGGAGCACGGCCCGAACGCGAGTACCGATGTCGGCCGTTCCGAGGAGCCGGTGCAACAAGACGGTATCGGCGCCGTCGAGCCGGACGAGGGCGAACGTAACGGGCGGGTCGAGCTGCGCGCCGTCGACGTCCAGGTGGGCGACGGTCCACGATTCCACGGTCCCTTCGGGACCGCACTCGGTGTCGGGCACGAGCCCGGCGAGGCAGCGTTCGCAGAAGATCCGTGCCGGCAGGTAGGTGACACCGCAGTCGCCGCACCGCGAGCCGAGGAACGTCCCGCGGTCGCGGAGCGCCTCGAAGAAGGCCGTGTTACCCACGCCGGGGGTATAGCGGAACGTGACCGGGAGCCCTCCCTCGATCCGCCGGATCGTCACGACGTGATCTCCGCGGCAGCGGCCGCGACGAGCTCGCGTTCCGGCGCCGGCTCACGTGGCCGGAAATACGCGATATCGAGGATCGAGCCGGTGCGATCGTCCATCGGTCGCCACACGGCCTCGACCGCCATCCCGATCCGCACGTCGTCCGGCG
>JALYLP010000305.1 GCA_030774195.1 Actinomycetota bacterium
CTCCCACGCGTGCTCCGCGTCGAGCGGCATGTACTCGATGAACCGGACGAGGTGACCGGTCCGCCTGGACCAGCGCGCGAACTCCACGACCTCGTCGTCGTTGGTCCCGCCGATCAGCACACAGTTGATCTTGATCGGCGTGAGGCGGGCCGCCTCAGCGGCGTCGAGGCCGCCGAGCACCTTCTCCAGCGCGTCGCGCCTGGTCATCTCCGCGAACCGGTGGCGAAGGAGCGAGTCGCACGAGACGGTCGCTCGGTCGACGCCGGCCTCCGCCAGGGGGGCAGCCAACCGATCGAGGAGGAGGCCGTTGGTGGTGATGGAGATGTCGAGGTCCGGGCCGACCCCGCGGAACATGCGGATCAGGTTCGGCAGGTCGGCTCGGACGGTCGGCTCGCCGCCGGTGACCTTCAGCGACCGCACGCCCAGTCCGACGAAGATCCCGAGGAGCCTAGTGAGCTCCTCGAAGGTGAGCAGCTCCGATCGGGGCAGCCAGGCGAGCCCCTCGGCCGGCATGCAGTAGGTGCACCGGAAGTTGCAGCGGTCGGTGACCGAGATGCGCAGGTCGTCGGCAACGCGGCCGAATCGATCGATCAGCGGGCCCTCGAGGGGTCGGGTCGTGGTGTGGACGTCCATAGGTGGACAACCAGCCTACTCCGCGTGCCCGGAACCCTCCTCGGCCGGTCCCGCGGGGAGGGTCGCGCGGAGCGCCGCGATCGCCGAGGCGAGCGCCTCCTCGCGGGACGCACCCGCGGTGACGCGGCGCTCGACGTCCATCCCTAAGAGGAACGTGGATACGGGGGTGATCTTCCGCTCGACCCCATGGGCCACGTCGCGCGCCGCGTCCAGAACCGCGGCGATCTCCCGGTTCGAAGGCGCGTCCAGCTCGAACGTCTGCGCGAGTCGGTCGAGCCATTCCATGCGAGATCCTCCCTCCGATCGCCGCGCCGGTGGACGGTATCGGCCGCTTCCACTTTATCTGCGGCGGCCTCTCGCCAGCGCTCGCTCGACCTGCTATCCCTACGTGGTCATGCGGGTGCTGATCCTCTACGAGACGCGGCGAGGGTTCACCCTCACCGTCGCGCGCGCGATCCGCGACGAGCTCCAACGTCGCGGGGTCCTCGCCACCACGGCGCCCCTGCGCGACGTCGATCGCGGAACCGTGGTGGCCGCCGACGCGCTGATCGTGGGGACCTGGGTCAAAGGCGCGATCGTGGCGCGGGTGGGTCCGGCGCCCGGCGTCGAGGAAGGCATCGCCCGTCTCCCGGCCCTCGATGGAGAACCGGCGGCCGTCTTCTGTACCTGCGACGTGGCTCCGCGGAAGACGCTCGATCAGCTGGCCGCGTGGCTGCGTCGTCAAGGAGCGGAGGTCACGGTGGGCGAGACGTTCAAACGCAGGAAGAGCCTCCGCCAGGTCCCCCGGTTCGTGGACGTGGTGCTCGAGGCGTTCGCGCGCGTTCGGGCGAACGCCTGAGCGCGCGCGAACCCTGACACGGATGCGAGGATGGGACCCATGGTCGATCGCTCGGTCGCAGCCGTGCTCACGGTCTCGGACGGCGTCAGCGACGGCACGCGCGCCGACGAGTCGGGGGAGGTCGCGGAAGAGATGCTCCGGATGGCCGGGTTCGAGGTCAGGCGGGCCCTCGTCCCCGACGACCGTCCGCGGATCGAAGCGATCCTCCACGAACTCGCCGGAACCCATGCGCTCGTCGTCACGACCGGCGGGACGGGCCTGGGTCCTCGCGACGTGACCCCGGAGGCGACGCGCGCGGTGATCGATCGCGAGGCGCCCGGGCTCGCCGAGGTCATGCGCGCCGCCGGGCTCGCGAAGACGCCGATGGCATCGCTCTCGCGTGCCGTCGCCGGATCGATCGGCGGGACGCTGGTGCTCAACCTGCCCGGCAGCCCGAAGGGCGTCCGCGAGTCGCTCGAGGCGATCATGCCGGTGCTGCCGCACGCGGTCGAACTCCTCGGTGGCGTGACCGGCGCGCACCCGACGGGCCACGGCGAGATCCACGAGGCCACGGGTCGCGACGACACGGCGATCCGCGACCGGGTCGACGTACGGGCCATCAAGGTCGTCGAAGGCGATCCGCCTTGCCGCGTGGGCATGCACATGACGATCGAACCCGGCGGGCCGGTGCACGGTACGTTGGGGTGCGCCGAATTCGACCAGCAAGCCGTCGAAGCGGCGGCCGAGGTTTGGGATGCGGGTGAACCCGGGACGCGTGTGCTGCATCACGACCTCGGCGACATCGAGGTCTTCGTCGAACCCCACCGACGCCCACCGCGTCTCGTGGTCGTGTCCGCCACCGACGTCGCGCGGTCGCTCCGGGCGCACCTTCGTCTGGTCGGCTACCAGGCCGTGATCGTCGAGCCGCGCGCCGACCGGCTCGTCGCTTCGGATGAACCCCACGTCCGGGCGATCGGAGATCTGGAGCTGGAGGCGAACGACGTCGTCGTCCTGACGGATCACGACGCGCCGTACGCGGCGGCGGTGCTCGCCGCCGCCCTGCGCTCGCCGGCTCGGTTCGTCGGGATGATGAGCTCGCGCCGCCACGTCACCCGTCACCTCGACGCGCTCCGTGCGATGGGTCTGTCGGAGGACGAGGTCGCTCGCGTCCACGCGCCGGTGGGGCTCGACATCGGCGGTCGCAGCGCGGACGAGATCGCGCTGTCGATCGCGGCCGGGATCGTCGCCGATGGTCACGGCCGCGACGGCGGGTGGCTGGACCGATGAGCCAGGAGGACGTCCGGACGAACCTCGCTTCATGGGAGGCCGACAGCGAGGCATATCAGCAGCGGAACCGCGCGCAGCTCAACCGCTGGGGCCTGCTCGGCTGGGGTGTCTGGGACGTCCCGGAGGCGCAGATCGGGGTGCTGGGCGAAGTTTCCGGTCTCGATGCCTTGGAGCTCGGCTGCGGTGCGTGCCAGTTGGGGATCAAGGTCGCCACCCGCGGCGCGAAGGTGACCGGGCTCGACTTCAGCGCGAAACAGCTCGCCGCTGCCGCTCCGAACTTCGCCGAGACGGGGGTCCGGTTCCCGCTCGTCCGCGCGAGCGCCGAGGAGCTCCCGTTCGTCGACCAGAGCTTCGATCTGATCTTCTGCGACCACGGCGCCACGTCGTTCACCGATCCAGCGGTCACGATCCCTGGATGTGCCCGGGTCCTCCGGCCCGGGGGGCTCTTGGTGTTCAACATCAACACCCCGTTCATCTCCGTGTGCTGGGGTAACGACGACGAGCCGCCCGGCCGGGAGCTGCGCAGGCCGTACTTCGACGCTTATCGTCAGGTGCTCGAAGAGGAGAGCGGGCCGTTCGTCGAGTTCCGCCCCACCTACGGTGAGTGGGTGCGCCTGTTCCGGGCGAGCGGCCTCACGATCGAGGACCTCATCGAGCTCCGCCCGCCAGCGGACTCCGACACGACCTATACCGACTTCGCGCCGCTCGAGTGGGCGCGTGACTATCCCGGCGAGCACATCTGGAAGCTCCGGAAGGAGCGCCCCTGAGACGTGCGCTGGCC
>JALYLP010000306.1 GCA_030774195.1 Actinomycetota bacterium
CGCTGGGTGAGTTCGGTCGTCTCGGCCATCGTTCGCTCCTTCGTCTCGGCGGCGACGTTCGCGGAGTCCGCAAGATGCAGGAAAGTCTATTGCCATCGACGAACTCGGTCCGAACCGCTCCTGCCCGAGTGGGTCGTGGCTCAGAGCCGGCCGAGCGCCTCCTCGGTCTCCGGATGGAAGAGATACATACGGCCGGGCTCGATCCCGAGCTGGATCGGGTCTCCCGGCTCGACCTTGACGTCCGCGTCGGCCTGAGCCACGAATCTCGTGTCGTCCGCGATCGCGGCGCCGACCAGCGACTCGCGGCCCAGCATCTCGACGTACTCCACCCGCCCGGGGACGGGCCCGACCAGTCCGGCGCCGTCCTTCCAGAGGCGCGCGTGCTCGGGCCTGACACCGACGATCACCTCAGGCGGCAGGGCTCCCGGATCCGTGGTCGCCTCGATCCGGACATCCCCGCGGGTGAGCACGGGCCGGCCTCCGTCGGGCGAGACCCTCATGGTCGCGAAGCTCATCGCGGGGCTCCCGATGAACCCCGCGACGAACACGTTCGCCGGGTGCTCGTAGACGGTGCGGGGATCCCCCACCTGCGCGAGCACGCCATCGTTCATGACGACGACGCGATCTCCCATCGTCATCGCCTCCACCTGATCGTGCGTCACATAGACGGTCGTCGTCCCGATCTGAGCCTGGAGCTTCTTGATCTCGCTCCGGGTCTGCACGCGGAGCTTCGCGTCGAGGTTCGACAGCGGCTCGTCCATGAGGAACACCTGCGGCTCCCGCACGAGCGCGCGACCGAGCGCGGCGCGTTGGCGTTGACCTCCGGAGAGGGCGCGTGGTTTGCGGCTCAGGAGCTCCGCGATGCCGAGCAGATCGGCGGCCTCCCGCACCCGGCGGTCGATCTCGTCCTTGGAGGTCTTGCGCATCTTCAGGCCGAACGCGAGGTTCTGGCGCACCGTCATCTGCGGATAGAGCGCGTAGTCCTGGAACACCATCGCGATGTCACGGTCCCGGGGGGCCAAGCGGTTGACGACGCGATCGCCGATGCGGATGTCCCCGGCCGTGAGAGCCTCCAGCCCGGCGAGGAGACGAAGGGCCGTTGTCTTCCCCGACCCGGAGGGGCCGACGAGCACGATGAACTCGCCGTCCCTGATCGAGAGCGAGAAGTCCGTCAGCGCGACGACGTCTCCGAACCTCTTCGCGACACCCTCATATTCGACGTCGGCCACGATTACCCCTTCACCGCGCCTGTGAGCATGCCGCGGATGAACTGGCGCTGGAGGAGAACGAAGACGAGCACGACCGGGATCGCCACGATGACCGCGCCTGCCGCGACGAGCGGGCCGTTGGTGACGTACTTGCCCGAGAAGACCTGCAGCCCCGCGGGGGCTGTCAGGTACTGATTCCTCGTGGTCATCACGAGGGCCAGGAAGAACTCGTTCCAGCTGTCCGCGAACGTGAGCACCATCAGCGTGAGGATCGCCGGCCAGCCGAACGGCACCATGATCCGCCAGAGCACCTGCCAGGTGGAGGCACCGTCGATCCGGGCGGCCTCCAGCAGCGAGCGGGGCGCGGAAAGGAAGGACGCGCGCATCCAGAAGACGCCGAACGCGACCTCGCCGGAGATCTCAATGAGGATCAGCGCCCAGTACGTGTCGATCAGGTGGAGACTCCGCATGTCGTAATAGAGCGACACGATCGTGGCCTCCGTGGGGATGATGAGGCCGAGGATGAAGACGTAGAAGATCACCTTCGAGCCGCGGAATCGCATCGTGCCGAGCGCGTAGCCGCCCAGGATCGACAGCACGGTCGAGACGCCCACGACGCTGACGGCCACGATCGCGCTGGAGCGGAAGTACGTCGAGAATTGGCCGTCGGTCCACGCCGTCACGAAGTTGTGGAAGTTGAGGTGCGAAGGTGGAGCGAACGAGGAGGCCTGGGAGCCCGACGGGTACAGGCTCGTCAAGAACACACCGATGATCGGGAAGATCGCGATGAACGTGAACAGCACCAGGAGTGCGTAGTTGAGTGCGACCTGCGCGCGCGAGGCGGTGTTCACTCTTCTGGCTCCAGGACCTTGGTGATGCCGTACGAGACCGCGAAGACGATCAGCATCAGCGTGATCCCCATGGCGGCCGCCGACCCCACGCGACCCTCGAGGAACGCCCGGCTGTAGACCTGGAAGGCGGGGACCGTCGTCGCGGTCCCGGGGCCGCCCTCCGTCATCACGTACACCTCGTCGAACGTCCCG
>JALYLP010000307.1 GCA_030774195.1 Actinomycetota bacterium
GCGGCGGCATGCGCCAGCCGGTGGAGCTCCGCCGCCGTCGCCCGGTATGCGGCCATCGTCAGTAGGAGTTGTGCCAGCGGATCGCTGTGATGCGTGTCGCAACCGAGCTGGGTGACCAGCACGTCCGGGGCGAACGCCGTCACGGCGGGCGGCACGACGGCGCGGAACGCCTCGAGCCATGCCTCGTCGCTCGTGAAGGCCGGAAGCGGCACGTTGATCGCGCTGCCGGGAGCGTCGGGCCCTCCCCGTTCGCTCGCGGAGCCGGTTCCGGGGAAGAGCCACGAGCCGAACTGATGCAGCGAGATCGTCAGGACGCGCGCATCGTTCCAGAACACGAACTGGACCCCGTCGCCGTGGTGGACGTCCACGTCGACGTAGGCGATCCGCTCGCAGCCGTTCGCGAGTAGCCACGCGATCGCGATCGCGGGGTCGTTGTACACGCAGAAGCCGGAGGCGCGGTCGGGCATCGCGTGATGCAGCCCACCCGCCGCGTTGAAGGCGTGCTCGTATCCCTCGGTCCAGACCGCGCGCGCCGCGGCGACCGACGCGCCCGCAACGAGCGCGCCAGCCTCGTGCATGCGGTCGAAGATGGGGTTGTCCCCCGGTCCGTATCCGAAGCGCGCCCAGTCCCCTGCCTCGCCGTGGCCCGCGCGCCGGGTCGCATCGATGAACGCCGGTGTGTGGATGAGCTCGAGCGTCGAGTCATCCGCCGGCGCACACTCGAGCGGTGCGACGTTGCTCCGCTCATCGAGGCCGTACGCGTGGATGAGGTCCCACGTCAGGAGCACGCGATCGGGCCGCAGCGGATGCTCCGGCCCGTGATCGTAGATCCGGGCTTCCGGGCACCGGACCAGGCCCACGCGATCGCTCACGCGACGGACCGTACCGCGGCGACCGTCCGCTCGACGAGGAGCCCCGCCTCATCATCCGTCAAGATGAACGGAGGGCCGAGCATCACGAGGTCACCATTCCTCCCGCCCACGTGCCCGGTCGATGAGTAGAGCAGGAGCCCGGCGTCGCGCGCCGCGGCGACGGTCCGCTCGGTGATCTGACGCTCGCGAGCGAATGGCTCCTTCGTCTCGCGATCGCGGACCAGCTCGATCCCGATCATCGTGCCCACCCCGCGCACATCACCGACGTGATCGGCGGTCTCCAGTTCCCGCCGGAGCGCTTCGCGCAGGCTGGCCCCGAGCTCGCGCGAGCGGTCGACCAATCCATCGTCGCGCAGCCGTCGGAGCGTCGCGTGGGCGACCACGGCTCCCAAGGCGTTGTGCGACCACGTGAACCCGTGAACGAACCCTTTCGGCGCGATCGTGTCGAACAGCTCGCCGGTGCACGCGGCGAAGCCGAACGGGACGTATCCGCTGGTGGTCCCCTTGCCCGCCGCGACGATGTCCGGCCGGACCGACCAGACATCGACGCCGAACCATCGACCCGTGCGACCGAATCCGGTCATAACCTCGTCCGCGATCACCAGGATGCCGTGGGCACGGCAGACCTCGACGATCTTCGGCCAGTAGTCCTCGCACGGGACCGCGGCAGCGAGCGTGGCGCCGGCAACCGGCTCGGCGATGAACGCCGCGACCGTCTCCGGTCCGTAGGATCCGATCATCCGCGTGAGCTCGGCCGCATGCCAGTCCCCGCAACCATCGGGGTGCGCCGGGTTCTCGCATCGGTACTCGTAGGCGGGAGGCGCGTGCAGGAACCGGCCGAGCCAGGGCGTGTACGGCTTGCGCAGCGGTTCCTTCCCGGAGGCGTCAAGGGCGCCGAGCGTGTTCCCGTGGTAGCTGGAACGGCGGGCGATCACGGTGACCCTCCCGGGGTTGCCGCGCGCCAGGTGGTACGCGCGCGCCATCTTGAGCGCGGTCTCGACCGCTTCCGAGCCGCCGCTCACCGGGTAGATACGGGCATCCGAGAGCGGGAGCACCCGCGCGACATCCTCGGCGTACGCCTCGACCGCCTCGGTGGTGAACATCGTCGGGTGGACGTACTGCGTGCGGCGGAGCTGCTCCTCGGCGGCGGCGATCAGCGACGCGTCCCCGTGGCCCACCCCGACGACGATCGCCCCGCCGGAACCATCGAGGTAACGACGCCCGTCGGCGTCCACGATCCACGCGCCCTCGGCGGAGACCGCCGTCGGAAGCGTGCGTGTCATGACCCGTGGGAACACGTGACTCATGGAGCGCTCACGGATCCTTCCGTTCGGGTTCCTCCAGCCGGTCGGCCAGCCGCTTGCCGCGTTCGGCCCTGAGCCGGCGGATCTCCTCGGCCCAGTCCGGCTCCGGCTCGTCGTCGGCCGGGATCGGCGCGTCTTCCGACGGTTCCGCGCGGTCCACCATCGTCCTACTTCGCGTGAACCCCACGCGGGTCGAGCTCCTCGCGGATGAGCCGCAGTTCCTCGGGCGTCGGCTCCGGCGTCTGGCCGAGATCGGGCGCAACCTTCGGTTCCCAGCCCATGTTCGCGCGAACGTCGTCCAGGGTCGTGCCCGGGTGGACCGTCATGAGCGTCATCTCGCCGGTCGCGTCGTCGAACCCGTACGTCCCGAGGTCGGTCACGACCGACGTCGGGCCCGTCCCGTGCCAGCCGCGCGCGGCGTCGTGCGCGGGATCGCCGCTGTGTCCCGGCGAGGTCCGGAAGTCCAGCCGGTCCACGAACGAACGCTTCGCCTGCCGCATGATCACCAAGATGTGCCGCGCATGGATCGCGATCTCGCAGGCTCCGCCGCTGCCGGGCAGCCGTACCTTCGGCCTGTCGTACGGGCCGATCACCGTCGTGTTCAGGTTCCCGAACCGATCGATCTGCGCCCCACCTAGGAAGGCTACGTCGATCAACCCGGCCTGGAGGTAGAACGCGAAGAGCTCGAACATGCTGGTGATGGCGGTGGCGCCGGTCGCGAGCGTGGGATCGCCGATCGACAGCGGGAGCCGCTCGGGCCTGGCGCCGAACACACCCGATTCGTAGACGAGCTGCAGGTCGCGCGCGACCGTCCGCTGGGCGAGGTTGCACACGATGTTCGGCAGACCGACACCGACGAAGCAGTTCTTCGCGCCTTCGAGCCCGCGCGCTGACGCCGCGATCATCATCTCGGTCCTCGAATACCCGAGATCGCTCTCGGCGGCGCTCACGCGTACCTCCCGTAATTGACCTCGCCCGACATCGCGTCGCCCGGCCGGAGCGCATCCCAGTGCGCATCGCCCCACTTCGCCCGGTAGTCGGCGTGCGTCGCCAGATCGAAGACCCATTCCTGCAACCACGCCGCGAGCGTCTCCGGATCGCGGGCGATGCGATCCCACTCCAGGTAGAAGGCGTTGTCCCGATCGTAGTACCCCTGCGCGAAGCTCGGATGGCATGCGAACGGTTCCTCCACGACCGCATCGACGACGACCCCCGGGATCACGGTCCGGTTCGGATCCTGACGGATCACCGATTCCTCCACGACCTCCTCGCAGACCACGATGACCCGCTCGCCGGCGAACGCCGCCTCTTTCTGGCAACCGAGCAACCCCCAGATCTGTGCGTCGCCGCTCGCGTCGGCGCGTTGCGCGTGGACGATCGAGACGTCGGGGCGAAGCGGCGGGACCACGTAGACCTCGGTCTCGTCGTCGTAGGGCGAGGTCATCGGAACGATCT
>JALYLP010000308.1 GCA_030774195.1 Actinomycetota bacterium
CCCTCGCGCTCGCGCGAGGCGCGCTCGGCCGCGGCGACCTTGCGACCACGGGGACCGCCCAGCTCGCTGAGGCCGACCCGACGCTGCTGTTCGTCGATGGACCCTCGACGGCACCGACGATCGTCAGCGTCGCGGTGAGCGGCGGTGTCTGGGCCGCCGCGGTGATGGGTCCTTCCGGGGCGTGCTATGGGGTCTCGCTCGACACGCACGGGGTCGTTCGCTACGACCGCTCCCGCCCGTGTACGGGGCATGCCGCGCTCGCGGCCACTCGCGCCACCTGGTAGTCCCTCCGGTAGTCCCTCTGGCAGTCCCTTTGGCGCAACTCGCGCGTTCTCCACCTCCGTACTAGGGTCGCGTCTTACCCCGCAACGCGCTCCATCCGGAAGGAGGACTTCGTGACGCAGATCGCGGTCACCGTCAATGGGACGCGACGCGAGGCCGATGTCGAGCCTCGCACGCTCCTCGTGTACTTCCTCCGGGAGCAGCTGGGACTCACCGGAACCAACGTCGGGTGCGACACGTCGTCCTGCGGCGCGTGCACGGTGCACCTCGACGGCGAGTCGGTGAAGTCCTGCACGCTCCTCGCCGTCCAGGCGGATGGCCGCGAGGTCACGACGATCGAAGCCTTGGCCGAGGCGGACGGGACGCTGCACCCGTTGCAGGACGCGTTCCATCGCCACCACGGCCTCCAATGCGGGTACTGCACGCCGGGCATGCTGATGGCGGCCGCCAGCTACCTGAAGGAGAACCCGACCCCCACGGAGGCGGAGGTCCGGGAATCCCTCGAAGGGAACCTCTGCCGCTGCACCGGTTATCAGAACATCGTCGAGTCGATCCTGGATGCCGCCGGTCAGATGAGTGGCGCGAAGGCCTGAGGGGGTAGCCATGGCAACGATGGAGAAGTACGTCGGCCGCCCCGTCCTCCGGAAGGAAGACGCCACACTCATCGAGGGCCAAGGCACGTTCATCGACAATCAGTCGATGGCCGGCATGGTGTGGATGGAGCTCGTTCGACCTCCGTACGTCCACGCGAAGGTCGATTCGATCGATGTCTCGAAAGCATCGAGCATGCCCGGCGTCATCGGCGTGTTCACCGCGGCGGACCTTGACGACGCGTTCCCCGCCGGCCTGCCCATGGTGTGGCCCATCACCGAGGACATCAAGATCCCGACACACTGGCCGCTCACGAAGGACGTGATCAGGTTCGCCGGCGACGCGGTCGCGGTCGTGGTCGCCGAGTCCCGCGCTCAGGCGGAGGACGCGGCCGAGGAGGTCGGGGTGCTTGCGACCGAGCTTCCGGCGGTCCTCGATCTCGAGGAAGCTGCCAAAGACCAGGTCGTGCTCCACGAGGATCTCGGTACGAACGTGGTGGTTCATTGGAGCCACGGGGGAGCCGGGGACCAGGCGATCTTCGAGTCCGCACCCGTCGTGGTGCACGAGCGGTACACGCAGCCGCGGCTGATCCCGAACGCTATCGAGGGTCGAGGCTGCCTCGCGTACGGCATCCCGGCGGCCGGCGAGTACACGCTCGTGTCGGCGACCCAGATCCCGCACATCGCCCGGGTGGGTCTCTCGATCACGACAGGCATCCCCCAAACGAAGCTCCGGATCATCGCGCCCGACGTCGGCGGCGGTTTCGGGTCGAAGCTCAACATCTACGCCGAGGAAGCGCTCGCGCTCGCGCTCGCGCGACACCTCGGAAGACCCGTGAAGTGGATCGAGGACCGACAGGAGAACTACCTCGCGACCACCCACGGCCGTGGGGTGATCCACGACTGCACCCTCGCGGGGACCGAGGACGGGAAGATCCTGGGTCTGAAGTTCGTCGAGCTGGCGGACATGGGCGCGTACTTCCAGCTGCTCACACCGGGGATCCCCGAGCTTGGAGGCTGGGTCTACATGGGTCCCTACGACGTGGAGGCGTACTGGTACGAGTTCAGCGGGATCATGACGAACGCGACGCCGACGGACGCCTACCGGGGCGCGGGTCGGCCGGAGGCGACGTACGTGATCGAGCGCCTCGTGGATGCCTTCGCCCGTCGGATCGGCAAGGACCCAGCCCAGGTTCGTCGCATGAACCTGCATCCGCCACACGCCGACGCCCAAACCTCGATCATGGGTCTCAACGTCGACTCCGCGAACTACGAACCGACCTTCGACCGGGCGCTCGAGCTAGCCGAGTACGACCAGATGCGGAAGGAGCAAGCCGCTCGTCGCGAGTCCGGCGACGTACGGCAGATCGGGATCGGTCTGTCCAGCTACATCGAGATGTGTGGCCTGGCGCCCTCGGAGATCCTCGGCGCGCTGCGGTACGTGGCCGGCGGCTGGGACGCCGCTGAGATCGAATGCCGGCCGTTCGGCAAGGTCGTCGTGCGGACCGGAACCTCACCGCACGGCCAGGGCCACGACACCTCGTGGTCGCAGATCGTCGCCGATGGCCTCGGCATCACCCCGGATGACGTCGAGGTCCTGCACGGCGACACCGCCGTATCGCGCCTCGGCATGGACACGTACGGCTCAAGGTCGGCGTCCGTCGGGGGTGAGGCGCTCCGGCAGGCGGTCGAGAAGGTGAAGGAGAAGGCACGGATCATCGCTGCGCACGAGCTCGAGGTTTCCGAGGACGACCTCGAATGGGCCGACGGTGCGTTCCGTGTCAGGGGCGCGCCCGACAAGGCGCGGACGATCCCCGATCTGGCCACATCTGCGTGGCACGCGCACTCGCTCCCGAAGGGAGTGGAACCCACGCTGGAGGGGACGGCGGTCTACGACCCACCGAACTTCACCTGGCCGGCGGGAACGCACGTCTGCGTGGTTGAGGTCGATACGGAAACGGGCAAGACCGACATCCTGCGGTACGTGGCCGTCGACGATTGCGGCGTCGTCATCAACCCGATGATCGTGGAAGGTCAGGTGCACGGCGGCGTCGCGCAGGGCATCGCGGAAGCGCTGTACGAGGAGGCTGTCTACGACGAGTCCGGGAACCTCATGACCTCGTCGATGACCCAGTACCTGATCCCCTCCGCGATGGAGATCCCCGATATGACGCTGGATCGCACGGAGACGCCTTCCACGACGAACGCCTTGGGCGTGAAGGGCATCGGCGAAGCAGGGACGATCGCCTCGCCGCCGGCTGTGATCAACGCGGTTGTGGACGCGGTGTCGCACCTCGGCGTGACCGAGATGGGGAAGCCGGCGTCGCCCGAACGCGTCTGGCGAGCGATCCAGGAAGCGACCAGGGGAGGTACGTCGTGATCCCGGCACCGTTCGACTACGCGCGAGCAGGCTCGGTGGAGGAGGCCATCTCGCTGCTCGGCTCGGACCCCGATGCGAAGGTCCTGGCCGGTGGCCACTCGCTGCTGCCGGCGATGCGGCTGCGGATCGCGCGTCCCTCGATGCTCGTGGACATCGGACGGATCGCCGATCTGTCGTACGTCCGCGAAGATGGGGACCGGATCGCGATCGGCGCCCTCACCCGGCACCACGACGTTGCGAACGCCGAGGCTCTCCAGCAGCTCTGTCCGATCGTCGCGCACGCCGCGGGGCAGATCGGCGATCCGCAGGTTCGTCATATGGGCACGATCGGTGGGTCGGTCGCCCACGGCGATCCGGCGGGCGACCTGCCGGCGGTGCTGCTCGCGCTCGACGCGGAGTTCGTCGCGCAGGGACCGAACGGCACCCGGACTGTCGCGGCGACCGACTTCTTCACGTCGCTCTTCGAAACGGCGCTCGCGCCCGACGAGGTCCTCA